>JAJZJL010000119.1 GCA_021810145.1 Planctomycetota bacterium
GTCTCGAATCCCAACGCCTTCGGCTCCGGGGCCATTATTGTCAATACCGGTTCCACTCTGGAAACCAGTGATGCCGTACTGGGCGCAGGCCCGGTCATGACGGTTACCGCCGGCAGCTTTACGGAAAACGCCGGTGGCACACTGAAACTTCTGGCCACGGGTAATGGCGTCAACGATTCCATTGCCTTAGGCGGCGGCGCAGCTTCGCTCAATGGCGAACTGAATCTGATTTTTTCCGGCTTTACCCCGGCCTCTGGACAGCATTACACGGTCATCAGCACCACCGGAACGGTCAGCGGTAACTTCAGTTCCATCGTACTTACCGGTGCTCCGAGCCTCATGATTGGCACCGGCAGCGCTGTGGCCGGAACAGGTGAAGAAATTACGCTCTCTTATTCCGCGTTTTTCACCGGCCTTTCCGGCTTGACTCCCAATCAGGCATCCATCGCGGCATATCTTAACGACAATGCCGTATTACCCGGAGTGCCCAGTGTGATTGTTAATGCATTGGGAACCATCAGCGCCTTGCCACAGAACCTGCAGGCACAATACCTCGATGAACTCACACCGCAGGCGTATTCGCAGTTGCCGCAACAGTCCATCCAGAACAACACTTTCATGGCCCAGCAGCTTTTCAGCCAGGTGCAGAACGCCTTTGATGGCGGGGGCTTTAATACCTCGGGTCTGATGATGCTGAAAACCAATGATCAGGATCCTTTTGCCGTCTCCATGGATTCGGCTTTGGCTTCCGCGCAGCAGCAGGCGAAGAATTCTGTAGCCTACATGGATAACAGCCCCCAGCTTGTGGGAATGCCCGGGGTCGGGCCAATCCTGCCGGCACAGGAAAGTGCATTAGGCAATCTCTCCGGTTTTGTGCTTGGCACCATTACCGTGGATCAATTGCAGCAGAACAATACCCCCACACAGAACTTCACCACCGGCAGTGTGATGGCCGGCCTGGATTACCGCCTGAATCGTAACCTGGTGGTGGGGGGATTGTTTAACTGGGCTTATACCGGCGGCACATTGGATAATGTCGGCAGCCGTCAGCGTTCCAGCAGTTATACTCCCGGCGTGTTTGTGGGGTATAAACAGGGCGGCTTCTATGCCGATGCATTAATGGCCTATACATATAACAGCTATCAGATTAATCGCACGGTCAATATGCCGGGTTCCAGCAGCATCGCCACCGGTGAGCCGGACAGCAATGAATATGATGCCAATGCCCTGGTGGGATATTACCTGCCATTGGCCAGAGGATTCCGGGCCGGCCCGGCGGCGGGTGTGGGCTTCACGCAGATCAACATGTCGGGTTACAGCGAAACCGGCAGCCCATTTGATCTCACGGTGGCCAAGCAACACGCGGATTCCTTAAGGTCCCTGCTGGGTATGCAGGCGCAGTACAGTTTTGCCCCGGAAAACAATCCCCTGCCGATCAGCATTAACTTCAATGCGTTCTGGCAGCATGAATTCCTGGATTCGGCAAGGAATATCAATGCCAGTTTCACCCAGCTTGGCGGCGGCTCATTTATCTTCACCACCGCCGGGCCATCACGTGATTCGGCCCTGCTGGGCCTGGGTGCCAGCGGATATATTGGCAAACAGGTCTCGCTGTTTGTGAACTACGAAACCCAGGTCGGCGATCATCGGCAGTTCGCTCAAAGCATCATGGCCGGCGTTGCTGTGAGCTTTTAGCAACCACCGGGTTGCCACCCGGTGTTCTGTTACACACTGCTACAGCGAACACCGGATGACTAATCCGGTGGTTTGTCCAGTGCCGCAATCAACCACCGGGTTGTCACCACGGTGTTCTCCAATGCTGCAATCAACCACCGGGTTGCCACCGCGGTGTTCTGTTACGCACCGCTACAGCGAACACCGGATGATGAATCCGGTGGTTTGCCCCGTGCCGCGACCAACCACCGGGTTGCCACCACAGTGTGCCGCCACACACCGCTACAGCGAACACCGGATGATGAATCCGGTGGTTTGTCCAGTGCCGCGACCAACCACCGGGTTGTCACCCGGTGTCCTGTTACACACTGCCACAGCGAACACCGGATGATTAATCCGGTGGTTTGCCCAGTGCCGCGACCAACCACCGGGTTGCCACCCGGTGTTCTGTTACACGCCAACACAGTTGAACACCGGATGATTAATCCGGTGGTTTGTCCAGTGCCGCGATCAGCCACCGGGTTGTCACCCGGTGTTCTGTTACACACCGCTACAGCGAACACCGGATGATTAATCCGGTGGTTTGTCCAGTGCCGCAATCAACCACCGGGTTGCCACCCGGTGTTCTGTTACGCACCAGCACAGCGAACACCGGATGACTAATCCGGTGGTTTGCCCCGTGCCGCGATCAACCACCGGGTTGCCACCCGGTGTTCTGTTACACGCCGCTACAGCGAACACCGGATGACTAATCCGGTGGTTTGCCCAGTGCCACGATCAACCACCGGGTTGTCACCCGGTGTTCCAATGCCGCGACCAACCACCGGGTTGCCACCCGGTGTTCTGTTACGCACCGTTACAGCGAACACCGGATGACTAATCCGGTGGTTTGTCCAGTGCTGCGATCAACCACCGGGTTGTCACCCGGTGTTCTGTTACACACCGCCACAGCGAACACCGGATGACTAATCCGGTGGTTTGCCCAGTGCCGCGACCAACCACCGGGTTGTCACCCGGTGTTCTGTTACGCACCGCTACAGCGAACACCGGATGATTAATCCGGTGGTTTGCCCCGTGCTGCAATCAACCACCGGGTTGCCACCCGGTGTTCTGTTACACACCAGCACAGCGAACACCGGATGATTAATCCGGTGGTTTGCCCAGTGCCGCGACCAGCCACCGGGTTGCCACCCGGTGTTCTGGTGCCGCGACCGGGTTGTCACCCGGTGTTCTTGGCTTGCCACGGGCCGTGGTTTGCGTATCCTTGCGGAGGTTTAGAGGAGTGTTTTGTGACGCAAACGCCGACGACGTTGTTAAAAACCTGTTTTTATGACTTTCATCTTCGCCAAGGTGCCAAAATGGTGGACTTCGGCGGCTGGGCCATGCCGTTGTCCTATCGCGGCATCATTGCCGAGCATGAGCAGACGCGGAAATCCGCATCCGTGTTTGACGTATCGCACATGGGACGTCTGCATTTCACAGGCCCGGACGCCTTGCGATTTCTGCAGCATATCTGCACGCGTGATTTATCCAAAGCGGTGGTGGGGCAGTCGCTTTACAGCCTGGTCTGCAAGCCTAGCGGCGGCGTATTGGATGATGTGATTGTTTCCCGGTTTGATAAATACTGGCTCATGGTGTGCAACGCATCCAATCGTTTGAAACTCCTGGATTGGTTTAAATCCAACAGCACCGGCTTTGATTACCAGATCAAGGATGAGACCATGCAGACCGCGATGATCGCCATTCAAGGCCCCAAGGTTGTTGCATTGCTGGATGATCTGCTGCCGGAGCCGGTAGCGTCGCTGAAGCGTTACCATTTCATGACGCAGAGCTATCTGATCGCCCGGTTCACGGTTTTTCGCAGCGGATACACCGGTGAAGATGGTGTGGAAATTATCTGCGGATCAACTCTGGCGCAGATGGCGTTGAATATGCTCTTCAAGCAGGGGCGGGAAGTCAGCGAAGCGCCATTGCAACCCGCCGGCCTGGGCGCACGCGATACGCTGCGGATGGAAGCGGGTATGCCGCTGTACGGCCATGAACTGCATGAACATATCGATCCGATTTCCGCCGGCCTGCAATGGGCGGTTTCTGCCGACAAGCCGTTTATCGGTTCAACCGCCCTGACTCAAATCAAGCGCGACGGTCCGGTTTCGCGACTGGTGGGGCTGGCGGTGAATGGCCCGCGCATTGCCCGGCAAGGCATGACCGTATGGGCCGGTGGGCAGGAAGTGGGTGCGGTAACCAGCGGTGCCAGCAGCCCGACGCTGGGGCGCGTTATTGCCATGGCCTATGTGCAGTCGCAATATGCCACGGAAGGCACCGCGCTGGAAATTGATATTCGTGGCACGCGTACCGCCGCAACGGTCGTCAAACTGCCATTCTATAAGCTCGTCAAACCGGGGTGATTATGGCCGGTGCCAGCAGGTGCGGCCTGGAAAAGCATTCCGCCACGTTCGATGGGCCGTTTGGCATGATTGTCCGCCTGGCGGGGCGCAATCGTTGTGCTGGCCATCGGTCAACCGTGCTGTTGATACTTGTATTTTAATGCCACCGAAAATTCGGTTACACTGTAGGCCGAATAAAGCCGGTTGTCGGCAGTTTATGATTTCAGGAGTTACCATGCCATCGCCCGCGGAATATTTGTATACCCAGACCCATGAGTGGATGAAGAAAGACGGAGATATTCTTACGATCGGCATAACCCGATTTGCCGTGGATGAACTATCCGATGTTACATTCGTTGATTTGCCGGCGATCGGTCGGAAGGTGGCCGCCGGCGGCAGCTTTGGTGAAATTGAATCAGTCAAGGCGACCAGTGAATTATACGCCCCGGTAGAGGGGGAAATTGTGGCCGTCAATGACGCGGTGAAAAAGGACCCGTCGCTGGTTAATCAGGATCCGTATACCGTGGGCTGGCTGGTAAAGCTGAAAACCACGGTGGAACCGCACGGTTTTATGACCGCGCAGCAATATGACAAAGTTCATAACATTGCCTGAACCTGCTGGTTGTCAGGTTTTTACCATATCGAGCATGACAACAGCCAGCGGGCCGAAAAGGACCACCGGCAGCCATGCGCCGGCGAAGGGCGACAAGCCCGATCCGGCCAGTTGAAAGAACACAAAGGTGGTAATAAAACACCCGGCACTGATGACGCTGCACCAGAGCATGTTGGTAATGAGCTTATTGGGTTCCCTTGCCAGCAGAAACGGAATGCCGATCAGCAGCATGATCATATTCATAACCAACTGCGTGATGCGGGTGTACATGATTTTTTCCAGAGCCGTGCGCGTGGCGGGCGTGCTGTAGAGAATGAGTTTATTAATTTGTGCGGTGGAGAGATATTCCACGGCCTTTTTTTGAAATATCAGATTCAACTGCCCCGGAGTAACGGGTGTTTGATACGTCATTTCTTTAATGGGTTCCGGGCGGTCATGCGGATTGGCGGCCCTGGCGGCATTGATCTGCACCACATCATACATGCGCCAGCCGCCGGATACCGGGCCTTCGCCAATGTCGTTTTTCCAGACCGCCTTTTTTGCCAGAATCATGGCTTTGGCTTCACCCTGCCGGTTCCGCTGGATAATTCGAACATCCTCCATGGTCTTGGTTTTGGCATCATAGTTGGAAGCCAGAACCAGGGAATTATCGCTTTCAGGAATGAAATAGATCGGCACATGATTAACAAAAGACGTTGAAACATGCCCGTGCTTGCGCAGAAGTTTGTTTATGTTGGCCGGCATAAGCACTTCCTGATCCACCACCACGAGCAGGTTGAAGCCCACCGCGCAGAGGATAATCGGCGCCGCCACCCGGTACAATGACACGCCGCTGGCCAGCAGGGCGATAAGTTCGCGGTTGCGGGTCATTCGCACCATGGTAAAACCGGCGGCCAGCAGTGGAATAATGCCGGAGATCATGGCGAAAATTACCAGTGTGCGATAGAGATAAAAGGTTGTTATTTCACGCAACAATCCCCAGAACGCCTGAAACGCGGTGGCATGCTGATACGCGTGTCCCTGGGTAAAAAGATTAAAATTGACAATGACATCCAGCAGAATATACATGCCGATCATCACCCCCAGCGCCAGCAGGCAGTTGATGAGGTAATTGCGGATGATGTAGCGATCAAGTATTTTCATGCCTGTTCCAGTTTATCGCTTTAATAGCCGGGAATAAATCACAACATTCAATATCAGAATAATGGCGTTGCCCGCCCAGATCACCACCGTTCCCGGTATATCGGAATTTGGGGTTCGCGCAATCATCTCGCGCCCGGTGTTAATCAACAGAACCAGAATCATCGCCGGCACCACGCCGATGACAAATACCGCCAACGGGTTGCGGCCCTGCAGGATAATGCCCAGTGCCGTTCCGAGAATCACCAGCACAATGCAGGAGAAGGCGAATGATGCGCGGCTCTGAAATTCGGACAAAATTTGTCGCCGCAGGCGACTTTCCTGTTGATGAATTCGGGCAATAAGCTGGGCAACAACGGGTGAAGCTTTATGTGCTGCCGGAATAGCTGGTATGCCGGTGTCGGGCAGCACCGGAAGGATCGATGATATGACAATCAGCGGCGGGCCGGCGTGGAATCGGCTGTCCAAACCAATATTTTTTTCCCGCACATTGCCCGAGAGTTTCAGATCGGCCACATACGACGCCCGGGCTCCCGGTGTTGTCGCAGCCTCCTGGTTTAATTCCTGTCGGGATACCAGTAACTTTCCCCGGTCGGCGAGGTAAATCTGTGTCACCCGGCCATGGTGCAGGATTTTTACTTCCACCGGCACGCCTCGGGCGGCTGTGAGCAGCAGGTGCCTGTGCATGCCGGTAAGCGTTGCGGTCGGACTTTGCACAATGGCCACGCCATGGCGGCGCGTAAGTCGTACCGGTTTTCCGGGCTGAAATTGCTGCAAATACCATTTGGCAATGCTTTGCAGTTCCAATTCACGCAAGAGAGTGTGAAAATTTCTGGCAATGCGCGGCAACAGCAGCGGATTGCGATCCAGTTTGGCCAGGCGGAACAAATCGAGAAATTTGGGTTTGCTGTCCAGCAGTGAGCCGATGAGTTCCGGGCGGCCGTCCGGCGGTAAATAGCGAATCGTGCCATGAATCTGTTGCAGGCTCGTGGGATTAAACGCGGTACCGTCAGCCAACTGTACGCCCACACTGACCTCATTGCGGGCCCGATTGGTATCAATGATCACATTGGCCGCACGGGCAATAATAATTGATGACGGTTGTCCATTGCGCAGCGGCATGGCGGCAAGCCCGCGCAATTGAATGATCTTGCGGGTAACGCCCGGTGGTGGCTGCTGATTTTGCGGCGTTGGTATGCGATAGGCGCTGTTGGCGTAGATGACGAATTTGTTCTGTAAATTAAACGGTTGCCGCTGGTCCACGTTATGCAAGAGCATGGATGCCGCGTCCATCTGAACAACTTGCGATGTCTTCTGAAGGAATCGCGGCACGACGTACCCCACAAACGCCATGTCCACAAACCCCACGGCCAGCCCCAATACCACCGCCGGCATTACCAGCGACACATAACTTACCCCGCTGGCCCGCGCACCGGTTAATTCATTGTCCGTGGCCAGCCGCCAGTATACGATCACCGCGGCAAACAGTGCCGCCAGCGGAATCGAATAAGCCAGCATGGCGGGCATAAGGTCGGTCAGCACCCGCAGCAACTGCAGAAGCGTTAAACCTTCCTTGGTCAGCGGCCGAAACGTGCCGCCAAACGCCAGTATGGTTGTCAGCACCGAACTTGTGACCATGAATATTCGCAGCAGTTCACGAAGGATATACCAATGCAGCGTTTTTCCCATAGGCAATCAGTCCTCCCCGCTGAGAACTTCAGGTTTTCCGCTGCGTGCGGATTGATCCATGGCGTGCAGAACATGGATGACGCGGCCCGCCTTCCGCGCTGTGATTTCCAGGGCATCATCGAGCGTCAGATGATCGGCAATATTTTCATAATATCGATATCCCTGGCTGGGGCGGTATTGGATGCGCTGCGGTTCGCTGATTATGCCGCGATCATGTAATGCCAGTTGAAAGGCCTTATCGCCCCAATAATCCACTATCGCGCCGCGCGTGCCCAGAATTCTCCAGCGCGGGCGCGGCAGGCTCGCGATGCTGGATATTTCAAACTCGAGCGTGGCTCCGCTCTTGAACCGGATGTGGGCATCAACGTGATCTTCAATGCTGACATGGTGCCACAGACGCTTCTGCGTTGTGGCCAGGACTGATGCAATCGGGCCGTCCATCAGCGCCAGCGCCCAGAACAGCAGGTGAGCGCCCCAGTCATAATGCAGGCCGCCGGATAGTTCCTTGCTGGACCGCCACCAGCTTCCCGGAGATGCAAAATGGCTCATGGCGGTTTCCATTTTAAATACATCGCCCAGTGCCTTGCGCCGCCGGACTATTTCTTCAACGGCCAGAAAATCGCCGTCCCAGCGTCGATTATGATACGCGCTTAAGAGCCGCTGATTTTTCTCCGCCGCGCTGATCATCGCGTAAACTTCGTCGGAACGGATGGCCATGGGCTTTTCCACAATGCAATGCCGCCCGCTGTTGAGTACATCCACCGCCACGTTGGCGTGGGCCTGATGTGGAAGAATAACGGTCAGCAGTTCAGCATCGGTTTGCCTCAGCATGGTCTCAATGGAGGTGTAACTTTGAATTCCTGGAAATTCTTTCTCCGCGGCCCGGGCGCGAGCCGGGTCAACGTCACATGCCGCCACGGGAATAAATCCGGCGTTTTTCATTTCGTTAAGATGGGTGCGGCCCATATTAAATGCGCCGCCATATCCGATCACCCCAACCTTTAACGCCCGCCGTTCCTCAAATCCCATGCTCCACCGCAGGCCGCGCAAGAACACCGTTTGCCAATATTCATCCTGCATATCTCCCACATCATGTCCGATGGAGAAATAAAACACGCGGCCGCTTCCGTAAGGACGAATATACGCAACGGGTTCAAATTTTCCCTGCCATTGCGCATGCAGCAGAGTGGTGATGGCGGCGCTGTTTGCGGCCAGTTGATACAGCTCTGTATCGGCCTTGAAGGTGGGTATGTGACGTACAATGTAATGCTCTGCGCCGGTGGGTTCAATGTCAAATTCCACTTCCGGGCCATGCTGCAGAAACAGACTTCCCAGCATGTCGATATAGCCCGCGTTTTGCTTCCAGCTTGCGCTGGCACCGTGCAGGCCGACAAACCCGCGGCCGGAATGCACAAATTTAAGCAGCCCCGCTTCCTGCTTTTCGGTGAGTTGCCCGCCCTGTGTGCAGACCACAATGGCCGCATACTGACTTTCCGGCAGATTCGCCAGCATGTCACGATCTTCCGTGATATGGGCCTGAAAGCCGTGCTGCGTCAGCAAGGCCTTTAAGAAATTCGCCATCGCCGGAAAATCGTGATAGAGTCCGCCGGTGATTATCAAAACCTGCTGGGGCATTGTTATTTATTCTCCGCCTGTGGCCCGCTGCAGACCCGTACCACAGCGCCTCGATATTTTACAGTTTTACCTCGCGGTACGCACCATAACATTTACCAGTCAAAACTCGCGCCGGATTGCCGCACCGCCTGTTCCAGCAATTCCTTAAGGTTTTCTCCCGATAAATCCATTTTTTTACTCAATCCGCAACGCACGGTCGGATCATCGTGTCCGACTTTTTCCAGATCCATATTGTTGCCAAGCACACACTCCGCATCCCGCGTGATGGCCATCAGCACTTTACTGCCTGCAGGCTTGGATTCCCGAACGGTGGATAACTCGCTGGGGCCGCAGATAATCACATAAGGCACACCCGTTATTTCGCGCAGACGCCAGGCAACATGCCCGCTGATGGGTATGTCATCGGCAATGAGAATGTCATGGTGCTGTGAATGTAAAATCTCCACCAGAGTCGAAGCGACAAAGGGAAATGCAAAACCCGCACCGGGCCAGAACGTCTCCGGGCTGTTGGATTGGCCGCATGCCAGCACCGGCCACCGGACACAATGGATTGCCATGCCTGCCGGATTCACGTGGGCCGACTCCGGATTTGCGGAAATTCCATATTGCGGCCAACGCCGCCTTGCGATGCGCAGTGGCCGTAGCTCCACCACGCTTACCCCAATGTTTTGATCCGCCAACTGCTGGGCAAGATGCCGGGGCACAGCTTTCGATGAAATTTCCATCGCGCTGGCCCGGACCGGGTTGAGCGTGATAAGCATCGCCCGCAAATTGTCATCCTTTTTCTCGTTGTCCATCGTGAAATCAGTGCTATTATTGACACATGGGCGGTTTTGTAAACCGTCGCGCGACTTTTGTGGCCGCCGGGCTGGGCTGTTTATGACGCATGATAAAAGACAATATTTCGGAAAGTTGAATTCTGTTCGCATTTTCTTGCTGCTGTTGATGCTTGGATCCGCGTTATGTCTCGGCATTCCGGATTCCGCTGTCGCCGCTGGATCGCCCAAACCAAAACTTGCTTATAAAGTCATCCCTCGCATTTTTTATGTGCATCCCGCGGACTTAGCGCGCAGTGGGCAACTTTTTCTGCCGGAGACGGCTGGATTGCATCCGGCGGTTATTCTCATTCATGGCGGCGGGTGGACGGCCGGCAGTAACCATGACGGAGGCGTGAGTTTTCTTGCGCCGCGCCTGGCGGCGCGCGGATGGGTGGTGTTTAACATCAATTATCGACTGGTTCGGCAGGGGGGAGAATTTCCCAAGGATGTTCAGGATGTGAAAGATGCTCTGGCCTGGTTGATTGTGAATGCCAAAAAATATCGGATCAATACCCGGAAGATTATCCCCGTGGGGCTCTCGGCCGGGGCGCATCTGGCTCTGATGGCCGCCTACAGCATTAAAGCCGACCGCTTTCCCGCAGCGCAATATCCCCAGGTGCCATTACATGTGAAAGCTGTGGTTGGCTTTTATACGCCCACCGATTCGTCCTTCATTGATTTTCTTCCGAAAAAGTCATGGGCCTACAGAATTGTGTTCAAATATGCGGGGGCGTGGGTAAAAAAGCACCCCCATCATGGTTTGCTCACCGCTTCACCGGTGTTTTACGCCCATGATGGCGTGCCGACACTGCTGGTGCAGGGGTTGGCTGATCGTCTGGTGCCGGCCTTTCAAGCCACGGAAATGGCGGCGGCATTAAAGAGAAATGACGTTCCGGTGCGGCTGGTTCTGATTCCGAACGCCGGCCACGCATTTATGAGTTTTGCGGATAAAGCGCGGCCGGTGGGTTTCGCTGCGCTGATCAAGTTTCTCGATCAGCAATGTTCTTCGGGTGAGCATTCAGCCGGCGCTGTCGCGGTGATTCATTAGCACGAAGTCCCGCCATGTCTTGGCGTAATGGATTCCGGCGTTACAATGGTTGTTAATTCATTTCCCGCGGGCGCGGGCCATTATAAAGTTCGGAGTTGTTATGATTCTGGCGATCATTCGTATTTTATTTATTTCCCTGGTCGCGGCGGTGGCGCTGGCGTTTTTATCATCTACCGTAGCCGCCGGGAATGCAGCCTATATTATGATGGTGGCCGCAGTGGTTATCGCCATCGCGGTGATTATGCTTGATTTTTTAATCAAGCGGAAAAATCTTGCCGCGATGTCCGGATTGTTTTTTGGCATTCTCGTGGGCATTCTCGTGGCGCTGGCGTTGGATTACCTCATCAGCGAAGTGTTGCAGATTTTCTTTATTCCCGCACAGTTGCGCAGCGAGCAGCCTCTGATTACGGGAATTAAATTGCTGCTGGGGCTTATTACCTGCTATCTGTCGGTATCGCTGATTCTCCAGACGCGCGACGATTTCCGCTTTGTGATTCCCTATGTGGAGTTTACCCGCGGCAAGCGCGGTACACGTCCCTTTGTACTGGATACCAGCGTTATTATCGACGGGCGCATCGCCGATATTGCCGCAACGGGAATTTTTGAAAGCCGCATTATTGTGCCGCGCTTTGTGGTTAACGAATTGCAGGCCGTTGCTGATTCGCAGGATAAATTAAAACGTGGTCGTGGCCGGCGCGGGCTGGATGTCCTGCATCGCCTGCAGACGCTTCCAAAAGTGGAGGTGCATATCTGGGATGGCACGCTGGTGGATGCGAATCTTGTGGGCGTGGATCAGAAACTGGTTTCCCTGGCCAAACAGGAAAATGGCCGCATCGTTACCAATGATTTCAATCTCAATAAAGTCGCCGCCGTGCACGGCGTGCAGGTGCTGAATCTTCACGAACTGGCCAACGCCATTAAACCTACAGCCTTGCCCGGTGAAACCATGCGTCTGCGTATTATCAAACCCGGTGAAGCCGCGCAACAGGGCGTGGGATATCTCGATGATGGCACCATGGTGGTGGTGGAAGGTGCCAGGGAATTTTTGGGCCAGGAAGTCGCCGTGCTGATTAACAACACCGTTCAGACATCCGCCGGGCGGATGATCTTTGGCCGCGTTGAGCAGGCCACCGCTCCAGCCGGAGCTGGCCATCCGCAACCGGCAACCGCCGGAAAGGCGTAATAATCGATTTTCACATCGGTCATGCGCTGCCGGGGCGTACGCCGCGGAATAATGCGCCAAGCGTATATCGGCCGGGTCCCATGATGAACATTGCCACGACAATCACCAGCAGACACAGGGGATATTCGCAGCCGTTCTTCATGACGTTAAATCCGTGTCCATGCGTTTCCCATGTGGCAACCATCATATTAAATGCCAATGGAATCGCTATAAAGCGCAGGCCCGTACCCACAAGGAAAATCAACCCGCCGAAAAATTCCGCGCAGGCGCTGAGAATGGTGCTGACCCATGGCAGGGGAATGCCCATGGAAACAATATAGCTGTGCCAGCCTTTTAATCCCGGCCCGCCAAAGGCTCCGAAAAGCTTCTGGGAACCGTGATACAGGAAAATGGCGGCAATAATCAACCGGATCAGCAGCAAAGCCACATCCTGTGCCGGTGTGGTAGATCGGTTGGAGTTGGTCATGTGAGCTCCTTTTTCGACATTGCAATCATTGGTTTAATTGTATACCAAGTATTCGGCAAAAGGCAAATGGGCGGTCGGCGCGCGTGCCGGATCATGCCGGGCTTTATGAATGACTCCTGACGCCCATCCATATCGCCATGTGGCATGTTATTACGCGGTTTCACCCGTAAGCAGCCCTGCCTGAACCAGAGCCTTTTTCAGCAGCGCGCAATTCGCTTCCGCCATTTCACACAGCGGCAGCCGCATTTCGCCGGTATCCCGCCCCAGCAACGCCATCGCGGTTTTCACGGGAATCGGATTGGTTTCTATAAACAGTGCTTTGCACAGCGCAAATAGTTTGTGGTGAATGCCGCGCGCGGTGGCAAAATCGCCCGCGGCGGCCGCGTCAACCAAACTGCGCACCTGACCGGGAACAATGTTGCTCGCCACGCTGATGACTCCTTTGGCTCCCACCGCCATCATCGGCAGCGTCATGGAATCATCCCCGGATAACAGTGTCAGGCCGGCACCGGCGGCCTCGCTGGTCAGATCAATATTACCCGCCGCATCTTTTACGGCGACAATATTTTTGAAATCGCGGACCAGTCGCAGCATTGTGGCAACGGTCATGGTTATTCCCGTGCGCCCCGGAATGTTGTACAACACAATGGGAATCTCAGCCGCCTCGGCCACCGCTTTGAAATGGCGGTAAAGCCCTTCCTGCGTCGGTTTGTTGTAATACGGATTGACCAGCAGTGCCGCATCGGCTCCGGCGGAGCGGGCAAATTGCGTTAATTCAATGGCTTCATCCGTGCTGTTGGAACCGGTTCCGGCAATGACCTTTAAGCCCGTGCCGCGTGCCGCGCGCACCGCGGTTTCAATAACCTGCTTGTGCTCCGCATGCGAAAGCGTCGGTGATTCGCCCGTGGTTCCCACCGGAACAATGCCCTGCAAACGATGCTGCGCCTGAAACGCAATTTGTTTTTCATACGCACTGACATCAAAGACATTGTTGCGAAACGGTGTGGTTAAGGCGGTAAATGTGCCGTGAAACATTTTAAAACTCCAATTCTGGTTATGCATTTAGTCCGCATTGCTGATGGCCATTTTCATGCGGGCCACCGCGTCACGCAGGCCGGTGAATACCGCCCGGCTTATAATGGCGTGGCCGATATGCAGTTCGCTTAAGTGCGGCAGGCGGGCGATCGATTGCACATTGGTGTAATTCAGGCCGTGCCCGGCGTTAAGCTGCATGCCGCAATTCAAAATCTCTTCTCCCGCGGCCCGTACGCGTTCGAATTCTCTGTCATGTGCACTGCCGGCAGCGGCCAGGGCATAAGGGCCGGTGTGCAGTTCACAGATGGTAAAGCCCGCCTGTTTGGCGGCATGAACCTGCCGCGGATCAGCGTCGATAAAAGCGCTGCAGTTAACGCCGCCATCGGTGAGTTTTCCCACGGCGGCGGCGATTGTCCGGGCGTTGGCAACCACATCCAGTCCACCTTCGGTGGTCACTTCGGCCCGTTTCTCCGGAACCAGCGTTGCCATTGTCGGTTTGATGCGCAGGGCAATGGTAACCATTTCATCCAGAGCCGCCATTTCCAGATTCAATGGCACCGCAACGGTATGCCGCAGCAGTTCCACGTCCCGATCCCGAATATGCCGCCGATCTTCCCGCAGGTGCACGGTAATTAAATCCGCGCCGCCAAGTTCAGCCTCCACCGCGGCCCACACCGGGTCCGGTTCCGTGCCTTGCCGGGCCTGCCGCAAGGTTGCCACATGATCAATATTCACGCCAAGTTTGGCCATCGGTTGTTCCAATCCTCATTACGGCCATTCGGATATATCCGCCATTGGCCAAGTCCAACATTTTATCCTCTGGACGGCTCCTTGGCATCCCATAGTGATTTTTTATGGCCGATAGGGTGCGTGACACATTTCATGCACCGGGGATGCCTGCTCAAATGGTACTGTCAGCCGCCGGTGGCAACCGCGGCCGTTTCTGCGAACGGGGCCATGGACAACATTCGCCGTCACGTCCGCGTAACGGCCATGGGATTCCTTCCCGATCACAATCGGGATTGCGATAATTCGGGACTGCGGGGATGTACGAATACGGGACTGGGGGGATGTGGTACGGCGGTTGCGCCGGGCCATTTGGCCGATACCATTTCCTGGCAACGCTTGTCGCCCGCGGCCCAGGGTCTTTTAGTTTTCGGCTCTGGCGTAAAGTTGCTTGACAGGTGATGATAGGAGCGTCCAGCCAAGGAAGGCTGGCGAAGATTATCCTGCACGTAAAAAGGAGGCCAAGGATTGGCCGTGAT
>JAJZJL010000120.1 GCA_021810145.1 Planctomycetota bacterium
TCATCTGCTTGGTGCTGGCTCTGATACCCTGCGGCGGAATCATTCGTGCGGCAAAGATTCACGCTCTTTTTCCCGTAGCTAAACTGGGCCTGATCCCCCTGCCCCGTCATATTACCGCCTACCGCGGCAAATGGCAGATTCCAGATTCGATCCGCATCGTCGTGGACAACCCGGCACAACACAATGTTGCGCAATTCCTGCGACGCTTCCTGAAAAAGCGAGGCATTGCGGCAAAACTTGTCTCAACCGGCCCCGCGCAGATCATGCTTTCCACCGCGGCGGCTGATGCTCAGCTTGGCCGCGAGGGCTACAGGCTTGAGGTTAACAGTAACGGCGCGGCGCTTTCCGCCAATTCCGGGCGTGGCCTGTTTTACGCCCTGCAAACATTTGAACAGCTATTCAATCCCGCCAAACCCGCTGATAACGCCATTCACCAGGTCACCATCACCGATTGGCCGCGCTATCGCTGGCGCGGAGTCATGCTGGATTGTGTTCGCCATTTCTTTCCGGTGCCGGTGGTGGAAAAGTTTATTCGCGTGGCGGCCCATTACAAGCTCAATGTCTTTCACTGGCATTTGACCGATGACCAGGGCTGGCGCATTGAAATTCCGCAGTATCCGAATCTCACAAGAATTGGCGCATGGCGGCCCAACTCCACGCCTTGGAGCAGCCCACCGGCCGCGAAGAATGGCCCGCGATATGGCGGTTATTACACCGACGCTGAGATCCGGTCCGTTGTGAATTATGCCAGCCGACGCGGCGTAACCGTCGTGCCGGAAATAGATATTCCCGGACATGGAAGAGCGGCGATTGCCTCATATCTCTGGCTGGCGGATGCCAAAACCATGCCTCCGATTAATACGCCCTTAAGTCCCAGTCCACGAACATTCCATTTTCTCACCACCGTTTTTGGCGACCTGGTTACACTTTTTCCCGGCAGATTCATCCATCTTGGCGGAGATGAAGTGAACCTGCAGGCATGGTTGCATGATCCCGCGGCGAAAACACTCATGCAACAGCGGCATTGGTCACTGCAGCACATTCATGACTATTTTGCCCGCAGGATGGCCCGGTTTTTGGCATCCAAGGGTCGGCGGGCCGTGGTTTGGAATGATGTCCCGGCCAAACGTCTGCCACCAGGCACTGTGATCGAATGCTGGAACAGTTCAAGTGTGGTCAAACACGATGCCCGCCTGGGGCACGATGTCGTTGTCGCTGAAGACCCCAATTTGTACTTCAACCATTGTCAGGGCGATCCCAAGTATGAGCCAAATGCGATCGGGCCAATTGGTACCCTCCGCCAAACGTATCATTTTAATCCTTCCTCTTTGCTGCCGGCTTCCCTGCGTTCGCGGCTGCTGGGAGCCGAGGCGTGCCTATGGACGGAGGAAATCCCAACCGCTCATCATCTATTTTATCAATTCTTGCCGCGGGCAATGGCGCTGGCGGAAATCTGCTGGACACCTTTAAAAGAGCAGCATTATTCTGATTTTGTCAAACGCACCGCACGCCAGTATGTCTGGTTGCATGCTAATGGCTACAACTTCCGGATCCCACCTCCGTCGTTTCATTTTACAACCAGCGGCGGGACATCCAGCATTACCCGTGACGTGAGCCACAATGCGCTGGATATTCACACCACCGCACCGTCAGGGTTTGTGCGTATCACGGATCCAGTGCCTGGTGGCAGGATTTTTTACACGCTCAACGGACAAATGCCTGATGCGCATTCATCCGTGTATAGCGCAGAAATTCCCGTGCGCTTGAAATCCGGCAAGCCGATAGTCATCCGCGGTATTGCTGTTGATTCATCCGGGCGATCCAGCGCCCCGTCACAATTGGTGCTTAGCACGCAGTTAAAGAAGTAGAACAGATTCAGATTCGTTCGAGATATCGATGAAATGGCCGCATTATTTTTGTAATATATTCCGGAGTAAAACAATGACCAATCAACGGCTTACCAAGTTTCAGAATAACACGTTGCAACGCTGCGGCATAATTTTTCTGATGATGTGCTTCGGCACCACGATGGCCCGGCCCGTCACTGCCGCGACCAAGGCCGGAGAACAATCCGATGTATTCCAGATCAGCAATAAACACCTTGCATGGCGAGGCCAACTCATTGGCGGACAACTCACAAATATGCTGATCACACATCATGGCCGGCGGGAGCCGTTGCGCCTTGATACCCCCTATTTCCGAATGGTGCTGGGTAATGGAAAAACGATAACTTCCTCCGATTTTGTTCTTGCCAGGCACCCGGAAGTGCTGCCGCTTCAGGTTAATGACGCTTCACCCAAACTTGCCGATCATTTCCCCGGCCGGAAATTTGACGAATACCTTGTAGATCAGCGCGCGCACCTGGAGGTGCTGTGGAGCCTGCGACTGCGCGACAACGCCAATTACATCCGTGAACAACTTGTACTGCGCACCACGGGTAAAACATTGCTCGTTAAGAACATCACGTTACTTCATCAACGAATTGCCGGAGCGAAGACCATTGGAACTGTGGAAGGCTCGCCGGTTGTGGCCGGCAATGTCTTCACCGGCTATGAAAACCCCATGGCCAAAAACACGGTTGGCAAAAATGGACTGGTTCAATGTGCGTTCACACCATATGCCATCCTCAAACCCGGTGAAACGTACAGCGGCAGTTGCGTTATCGGCGTAGCGCCCAAAGGGCAACTGCGACGAGGGTTTATGGCGTATCTGAAAATGGAACGATGCCATCCGTACCGCCCCTTTCTGCATTTTAATTCGTGGTATGACATTGGCGACCTTGGGGGAAAATATAACCAGACGCAATGTATTCACGCCATCAACGCCATTGGGAAACAATTGGTTAGTCAGCGTGGGGTCAAGCTGCGATCATTCCTGTTTGATGATGGATGGGATAACAACAAGACGCTATGGAAGTTTAACCGCGGTTTCCCCAATGGCTTTACACCGCTGGATAAAGCCGCCGCCCGCTATCATGCCAGGGTTGGCGTGTGGCTTTCGCCGTGGGGAGGTTATGGCGTTGCCAGGGAACAAAGATTGAAATACGGCAAGGCACGTGGTTTTGAAACCAACCGCTACGGCTTTGATCTCGCCGGGCCGAAATATTATCACCGCTTCAGTGATATCTGCCTGAATATGATTCGCCAATATCATGTCAATATTTTCAAATTTGACGGTGTTGCCGCGGGAAACGGCAACCCCGTGCTGATGCGCGAGGGTGAAGCAATGTTGCGGCTGGATCGCGACCTGCGAAAGGCGGAACCGAATTTATATATCAGTCAGACCACCGGAACCTGGGCGTCCCCATTCTGGCTGCTCTATGCGGATTCAATATGGCGCGGTGGGTTGGATCATTCCTATGAGGGGGCCGGTTCGTTGTGCCAACAGTGGATTACCTATCGTGACGCTCAGACCTGTCAGAACATTGTGCGTAAAGGCCCCCTTTATCCGCTGAATTCTCTGATGCTGCATGGCATTATTTTCGCCCGCTATTCCAGGCGGCTTGACCGAATGAGCAATACGGCATTTGCCGATCAGGTATGGTCATTCTTCGGCACAGGCACACAACTGCAGGAGCTTTACATTACGCCGCATCTCTTGAATCACTACGATTGGGATGTTCTGGCCCGCGCCGCGAAATGGGCCAACAATAACGCCGCCATTTTGAGTGACACCCACTGGATCGGCGGCAATCCCGCCAAGGGCCAAGTCTATGGATGGGCATCCTGGCACAATAATAAGGGAATTCTCGTATTGCGCAATCCAACCGCTCACAGCGCGCAAATCACTCTGGATATTGGAAAAGCATTCCAGCTTCCCGCCGGCGCGGCAACACGGTATCGATTCCACACTCCGCGCAAACACGCGCCGGCATCCGGCACAATCGTATTGACAGCCGGGAAGCCGCAGATTTTCAAGCTCAAGGGATTTGAAGTACTGGTCTTGGAATCCGGCCAGCCCGCAGGCAGGCAAGCAACCACCAGGTGACAATTTCCGCCGCGATTGCGGCATACAAACTTAAATTTGAAAATAATTGAAGGCGGACTTGACAGGAACTTGTTATTTGATACAATAGTTACTAGGAAATGGGTTTTTTGGTAACGGGCTGGCGAAGACAAGCTCGAAAGCGAAGTCGTTCGACCTGGCGCATCCTGAATCAGTCGATTCTTCCGAAAAAGGACTAAGACGGGATGGGCAAGGATGATCCGTGCGGCAACATCACGGAACTTGATGAAATTCGGCGGTCGGATGACGCAAAATGCCGTTGTGCCGAAGGGGCATAAGACGCTAAAGTAAGTTTGGCAGGGGCGGAGAAGTTGCGGAGAGGCAAAAGATCGAAGGGTATTCCGCGTGGACGCGGAATTTATAAATGATTTCTCGTTTTCCACTGCGTGCCGCAGTTGGTCCGCCCTCCGCGCGGTTTAGCGGATATGGAGCATGGCCATGCCTTGTTATCAATTCCGTCGCGTTCGTGATAATTGCGATTTGCCAAAGGGCTTCACGCTCATCGAGTTGCTGGTAGTCATTTCGATTATCAGTGTCCTGATCGCGTTACTTTTGCCCGCTCTGGCGGGAGCTTGGGCTCAGGCCCAGTTTGTAGACTGTGCCTCCAATTTGCGGTCTATTGGACAAACGATGGCGATATATTCCCAAGAATACGCCGACCATTATCCCGCATATTACGATGTTTACACTGATATCCACTCCGTTGGCGGCCCGGAAGGTCGTTATTGGTGGAACGAAATGCTGGATCTTGGCTATTTTGGATCCGAAGCAGGCTCAAACGTTTCCCCCAACATGGCACCGTCTACCGGCAGCAAGATATTGATGTGCCCAGCAGATACAACCCCATATTTGCCGGATGGCCCCGCTTATCCACAGTTCGCATGCTCTTACGGAATAAACTACTGGGTAAGTTTTGTTGATGGCCTGAACGGCTCGGTGACCGGTGTTGATAATTACTACCCGGATCATATTTGGCCTCGCACCGATGGTATTTCCGATCCCGAAAACGTTGTTTTGTCCAGTGAAAATGAATGGGGAGGAATGATGGATTATTGGTTTCCCAATTCGACGGTTCCGGTCACCGCGACGAATCCCGGGTGGAATGCCTGGGCGTGGCAACGGCACCAGCGGACCGGCTCAAATCAGGTCAATGTCCTTTGGTGCGACGGACACGTCACGCCCGTAAAACAGACAATTGGCCCGCCATTTCCCGCAGTCGGAAAGTTGCTTGGGGTTGATGAGAATTATTTGGTGGGCATCCGGGCTTTTGATTACAACGCTTATGCGGCCAGTAAGCCCTAACGACCCCAAACCGATGCGCAACCTTGGCTTTTCTTTACACGGAGAACCGATGCTGATCAGAAACAAAGCCATAATCAGTCTTTATTTCCTCTTTACAATTGTTATATCGACGCAATTGCTATTGGCGGCCACCGTAAACACGCTTTCCGCCAAGGCGCACCAAGTCGGCACGAACCTGACCGTGTTGGCCACGGCCTCTGAGGCTGAGGCTTTTCAAGCAGCGCGAATCCAAATTCTAATTCACCTCGCGCATCAACACGGAGGGTATACCGGTGCCACTGGCGGGCCATTTGAGATTATGGTGGAGGATAATATTGTATACGATCACACGGGGCCTGCGGCGGGGTGGGGTTGGCATAAAATTGGTATTGCCACGTCATCCAAGCGGGGCAACACGCTATGCACAGATATTGCTTCGGCGCTGCTTTTTTCTAAGACGGTCAATAGAACGCAAATCAGATCGCGCATATTGGTTCGGACGCTCAACCCAAGTTGGAAGGTTACAGCCACGGCACGCACAACGTGTGTTCTTTCGTACGGCCGGCACCCAATCCCTCCAATACCCGAACCATCGGCCAACGACAACGCGGCGGCTCATTCGGATCGACTCTCATCTGCCCGAGAACAGTTTGCCAAGATTACAAATTATTACTGTTATTACGGCGGCGGTGATATCAGTCGGCTGGCGCAATACAACGCTGTGATTTTACACGCCCCGGAGATGTCTGCGCACAACGTCCGGAAACTCGACCGCTTGGGGGTAATAACATTGGGCTACCTGAGCATTGGGGAAGCCTCGGAGCTGATCCGCGGCAACGGCAAGGGGCCGGGCGGTTATGCCAGTTGGTATTTTGACAAACAACAGGTTGGGAAACCTGATGAAAATGGCAATTGGCACAGCTATTACGCCAATTGCAACGATCCGGCCTGGCGAAGCCGGTGTGTGCGGCACGCATCGTTGCTGCTTCGCAAGGACGGATATTCCGGATTGTTTCTGGATTGCGTTAACACATATGAACTTTACCCGCGTACGCACGACCGCGCGGGGACGATCAAATTAATTGGGGAACTTCGCAAGAAGTTTCCAAACGCGGTCATCGTGCTGAACCAAGGGTTTAAAATACTTCCCCAGGTGGCACCACGGATAGATGGCGTGATGCTGGAAAGTTTCACATTGGGATGGCGGGCAATGCCAAACGGCCAAAAATCCTACTGCCTCAGAAGTGCCTCAACTTTGAACTGGTCGCTTGAACTGATTCGCGATCACATTGCCCCGGTTCTCCGCAGGTATCCGATGAAACTGCTTGCCTTGGACTACGCGCTGCCCAATCAGCGTAAGCAAATTCAAATGGCTGCGAATCGCGCAGCGACTCTGGGATGCTTGGAAGCGGTGGCCCCAATTCAGCTTAACCGGGTTTACACGTTATCGGTGGTCGGCCACCCGGAGGAGAAATGGATGCATCGCGTTAAATAACCGAACGGCTAACCGATCCGCGATGTGCGAGTCGGAGTCAGAGCATGTTTCATTTTCTTTTAGGAGTTCTTTTATGTCTCGCAATATTATCATCGGTGCCGCAATGTTCGCCGGAATAATCGCGGCCAGTGGTGCTGCATCAGCAGGATTCTATAAGACAATCCCCATGCAGGGCACATTTCAATCGTGGAGTGGAGTGCCAATCGTGGCAACTAATTCCGTTGATGCCAAGGCACCGGTGAACATCACACAGGTGCAAATGGCCAACGATTTGACCAATCTCTATGTTTTATTGACCTTCTCCTCACCAATCACGGTCGATGATGGCACCGGCAATAACCAGATCTATATGGCCATCAACAGCACGAATAACTCTGCGACATCGGGCTACAACGTATTTGGTTCAAGCCTGATCTATTCCAATACCGGGTTTGAAGGCAATTTTCCGTTTACGCAAAGCGCCGGAACCTTCAACAGCGGTGGCACTGTTATCACCGCACTTAATGCCGTCCCATATGCCCCCACAACCGCTACGACGGAGCAGGAAATAAGCATTCCACTCGATTCCACACAGACGGATTCCAGTGCCGGCGGATTTACCGGAACGATATTCCCCAGCAGCAGTCCCTTTACTGTGGCATTTTATAACGCACCCAGTTCCGGAGATCATTCATTTATCGGCCCGATCAGCTATCAACTGGCGGCGCAACCCGTACCGGAGCCGGGAGCATTGGGGTTATTATCAGGGGCAATTGGCGGCCTGCTTCTGATTCGAAAAGCGAGAAGTGTGCGACGGCTCCGCGCGTAATGGGCTGTGACCGGGGGCCGTAATCGCGGCAAAAACTCGGCAGGCTGGCTTTAATTGCATGGCAGAGCCGCGCGCCGGAGCCGACGCGGGAAATATTGGAAATATTGTCAAATGTTGTGGATCGGTGCCGACATTTCTGCGCCGATCGAATCCGATTGGAGACAATTACAATTCAGGCCGAGTTTTTAGCATTTCGCCGCAGTTCGCCCGGCAGTTGGCCGGTGAGGCGTTTGAAAGTGGCGGAGAAATGCTCCGGCCTTTGAATACCAACGAGTTCGGCGATTTTGGACAACGGGTAGGTGGTGCTCATCAGCAGTTCGCCTGCGCGGGCAATGCGCACGCGCAAAATTTCATCCTTTGGCGAATGTCGAAGCGTTTCCCGAAATCTCCTTTCCAGTGTACTGCGCGAAATGAGAAAGGATTTCTGGGCCAGATGATCCAGCACATCCTCGGTGTTAATTCCCTTGCAGGCGTTTTCTTGAATGAATTTTATCGCCAGTGTAACAGTGATATCCCGCGTTGCAGGCCCCTCGGTGCTGCAACGCGCTGCGACTGCAATTGGGCTGACAAGTATTTCATGCCTGCCTGTCTTCTTCCCATCCATTAATATTGAAAGCAATTCCGCAGCCTGATACCCGATGCGTTCATTGGGCACTGGTACGCTGCTTAGCGCGGGCATGCAAAACTCTCTGAACGTCTCATCACTTCCAGTGCCAATCACGGCCACGGTATCGGGAACGCGCATGCCGCACCGAAAACACGCATCCAAGACTCGCTTTCCGAGCGTGTCATCTCCGGCAATAACACCCACGGGCTTCGGAAGGCTTGTTATCCAACGGTCCAGATCCCTTTCGCCTTGAAGGGAATCTTCGGATGATTTTCCGGCAAGGCCACCGGGAAGCTCTGACTCGATCAGGCCAACAGTAATATCCCGCTGGTCCGCCTGGGCGCACCGCATGATCGCCTCCAAGTGCACTTGGCCCGCACGGTCGCTTGCGAAACCATAGAAAGCAAGATTCGGCACACCGCAACTTATTAAATGCGCATAACTCATCAATCCAATTTTGTAATGATCAACCGTTACACTCGCTATTTTTTCACAACCAAAGCGGCCCCAGACATCCACTACGGGTATTGGCTCGCGTTTCAGCAATTCAAAATCATCATTCGATTCAATGGAAGCCAGAATTCCATCGCACGGGCGATTCTTCAATTCCGCAGCCAGGGATGTGGCTTTATCATGGTAGATTGAGTTGACCAACCAGTCGCCTTTTGAGCGAACGAACCGTCCCACTCCGCGCAATAATCCCATTCCGCGGGCGCTGTGAGGATTGATGCATATACCAACTCTGCGCATACAGAAGATCCAAGCGGGCGATAATTGAACTCCAGATTGCCGCGCCGGCAATCCACTATATACTAAATATATTATCAAATATTAATCGGCCGTCAATCACCGATTCATTACCTGTCGAAGCTGACCAGTCACCGGGGGTCGATGCGTTCCCGTTATCAGGCTGCTGCGGTGGGCCTGTGGCACGTACATCTTGCACGGTGCGGGCTTTTCCCGCAGGATATGAATGATGAGTCGCCGAACTGTGGCGGCGCAATGTTGATAACTTACAGGGACCGATATGAGTAAATCGCATGATCCGCTTAACCATGTGTCCATATTTAAAGTCAATTGCTCGGCGGCGGCGGAGGTGCCCGATCTTCAAGCAACCGCTGATGGCCCTTCGCCAATCGAGTGCGGCTGATCCGGAGATTTCGCCTCGCGCTATTAAATTCAATGAGATGATATTCAGGATGATACCACTGTGACTGAACTACCATACAAAATTGCGACCCTTGTCTACATTTTTGACGGCCGGGGCAATACGTTGCTTCTGCATCGTAAAAAGGCACCCAATCAGGGGCTGTACTCCCCGATTGGCGGGAAGCTGGAACGGGGAATTGGAGAATCACCTTATCAGTGCGCGCTGCGTGAAGTGCATGAGGAAATTGGCCTAACGGTGCAATACAGTGATATTCGACTCTGCGGCCTCGTGGCAGAAAAGGCTTATGAAGGTGCCACACACTGGCTGATGTTCTGCTTTGAAATCACCCGCAACATCAACCTGACCGACCGGGAAATTCCGGAAGGACAACTGGAATGGGTGCCGATTTCCGAAGTTCACAATCGTCCGATTCCAGAATCGGACCGCAAAGCAATCTGGCCCATGATGTTGCAACACAGTTCACAGATTCTTAAACATCTGGGCACGCCGGCAACTCCGGAAGTTTTCAGTCTGTATCTGGACTGCAGCATACCGGGCGATATGGCAATCGTTCACGAACACACCGCATCATGCGAACAGCCCCCCGGAAACCAACCATGATGTCATTGCGCCACATCATTCAGCCGGCCAAGTGGTCCCTCTAGCCGAAGCGGATTTCGCCATCGCCCGGCCTTGGTTACAGGTCCAGGCAATTCAAGCAGTTTGTGCCACAATCTGTCGAATTCCTCGCGATCTGCGAAGAATTCCCAACTCGGCACACCGCGCCTTTGGCGGACGCTTACCGCGGGCAAAGCCGGCGGCCATGTATTGTTTGGTTGCGGCTTCGCCGCGCCGGGTGATCTCCTGCTTCCGCAGTCGCTTTTTAACGCCATTATCACATGTTTAAATGCAGCTTTAATACCGCTGCCGTTCACTATCGGGGCCAACATATTTCCTGCGGCCAATAATGGGTACCCGCACGTTCGGTGTAAGACCGGGCGATTTGGCACGACCAATGATCCGTACGCAGCGTTGCCTGCGTACAATAAGAGGCCCGGGCGGAAGCGTTCCGGGCAGGCATGGCAGAGATATTTTCAATAATCGGGATTTTGACAGGATGGACCACCATGAATAAGACAGCAAATCGTCTCTTAACAGCCTTCATGCTCACGGGACTGGTGGTTGTCGGATTGCTTATCTACAACCGTTTCACGGCTAATGATAATCTCGTACTTGGGGATACCGGATCAGGAATAATGGCACCGGACTTTCCCGCTGATTTCACCTGGATCAACACCCCTGAGCCTTTAAGTTTTCAGCATCAGTTGAAGGGACAGGTGGTACTGTTGGATTTCTGGACCTATGGGTGCATTAACTGTATCCACCTGATTCCCACGGAAGCACGGCTGCTGCATCATTTTGCGAAACAACCATTTGAAATTATCGGAGTAGAAAGTGCCAAATTTACCAATGAAGCGGTGGCATCTCATGTGCGCGATGCGGTACTGCGTTATGGAATAACCAACCCGGTGGTGGTTGATCGCAACATGACCATATGGAACATGTACGGCATTAATGCGTGGCCGACACTGGTTCTGGTTGACGCGTCGGGCCATGTGGTCGGATCGGTGGCGGGTGAAGCCGGCTATCACTCGCTTGAACATGTCATTGCCAAAACAATTGCGGCCGATCGCAAAGCCGGCACCTTGGCGGCACATCCGTTGAATCTGCCTGTACAACATACTCTGGTGACCGCCAGCGGTTTACTGTTTCCTGGAAAAGTCATTGCCGCCCCCGCAATGCACCGGCTTTTTATAGCGGATACCGGCCACAACCGAATTGTGGAAACCACCTGGCCGGACCAACTCGGGCACTGCAAGCTCGTGGAAATATTTGGAAATGGCCGCCAAGGGCATATCGACGGCCCGGCGAGTCAGGCGGAATTTGACGCTCCGCAGGGGCTGGCCGTGGAAAAGGGTTCACTGTATGTCGCGGATACCATGGGAGAGTATATTCGCAGAATTAATCTGAAAACCGGCACTGTTTCAACCGTGCTGGGAAATGGCCACGAGGTCTACGATACGACAGGCGGTGGAACCGGAACGCAGCAGGGAATCAATTCGCCATGGGATTTGGCAGTACGCGGCAATACGTTATACATTGCCATGGCGGGCGAGCATCAGATCTGGAAGATGAACCTGCAAACCCATCAGGCGGTGGCACTGGCGGGTACCGGAGAAGAGGGACTGCAAAACGGCCCGGCCGGCCAGGCCTTGCTGGCGCAACCTTCCGGGTTGGCATTGGATGGTCATATTCTGTATTTTGCCGACAGCGAAAACAGTGCGGTCCGCAGCCTAAACCTGAAAACCATGAAAATTTTCACCATCATCGGCCACGGACTGTTTGACTTTGGCGATAAAAATGGCGGCCCGAATACCGCCTTACTCCAACATGATTTAGGTGTGGCGATACTGGGAGGAAACATTCTTGTCGCCGACACTTACAACGATAAGTTGCGGCTTATCAACGTAACAACACGACGGGTTTCAACCTACGCCGGCGACGGACAACCTGGAACCGGCAGACCCGGCGGTCCGCTGGAACTCAATGAACCCGGCGGCCTGAGCGTATCCGGAGATGATATTTTCGTTGCCGATACCAATAACCAGCGCATCGTCGAAATCAACGCCCGAACGAAAGCTTGGCATCAAATTGCCATATCCGGCCTGACGCCGCCGCAGATGAAAAGCGATATGAAAACAACAATTTCCGCCGCCCCATCCGGACGCACAATAGCCGTACAACTGGACCCCGGCAAACCGCTGACCTTGCAATTTAATCCCAGCTTGCCGCCGTTAACACACCTCACGCCGGATATTCCCATCAGTTTGAAAATTACATCATCAGCACATGTTATTACCGAAGAATCGGTCAATGCCCACGGCAAAACCCCGGTCGATTTCAGCATTACGCCGGGCACGCTGTCCATGGCAAACAAAATGGACCAACATGCTTCGCACTGGCTGGTGAAAATTTATTATGCATATTGTACGGATGGTAAACAAGGCCTGTGCGTGCCGGCGTCCCGGACCTGGCAACTGGAAGTCAACATGATTCCCGGCGGCAAATCGATGGTACAATTGCCCTGACGCACCGCCCTGCGATGGTCACAGTGAAAGGATAAACGATGGCATTGCAATGCAACATTGATGCAAAAGGGTCTCGCATTCGCGGTATTGGCGGAACCATTCTTATGGCACTGGCCGTCATACTGGTGCTACTGGCCTGGTTCACCGGTTGGAACTGGCTCTGGTGGCCCGTGGCCGGCTGCAGCCTCGGTGGTGCGATACAGTTATTTGAAGCCGCAAACTCATGGTGCGTAATCCGGGCCATGGGCTACAAAACCAAAATCTGACCACCGCTGTGATTTCCGTTGAAAGCCCAAGCCCCGGCCCGCGCATACAAGGTCGCGTAATAACCGCAACCGCCTGACCCATAATGCTCCCCCACCGCCCCAAACAAGTGCACCGCGCCCCAAAACCCCGGCGGTAATGCCGCCCCCGGGCAGGCTGAAAAAGACACCGTACAACCGCAGAGGCATTATCCAGTCCAACAATCCCGCCCGCCCGGGGGGATTCCATTTCACCTACCGCCTGGCTGGCACGCGGACTGCTTTTGAGCCAACAGCACTACGTGCGAGGAAGGAGAACACAGCGCGTGCAGCAACATTCCCGGCATTGAATGAGTTGGCGACGAAAAACAAAATCTCCGGGAACCGGTGGGATGACAGCGGAGAGTCGCAATGAACGTTTGAAGCAAACAGAAAAATATAACCCGGTGATTGAGGGACCTTGGCGTTTGTGGCTGTTGCGCTATCTCCGGTTGCGGGCCGACAGCCAGCGGGCGGGCCATTCGGTTGGCAGGTCCGGGATCATAAATGTTTTCCCCGTTACGTTTCCATCTGTGCCGGGGATGCGGCGTGTCAGAGCCTCGGCGGCGAGGTAGCCGCTGCGAACGGCACCTTCCATGGTGGCGGGCCAATGGGTTTTTGTGTAATCACCGGCGAGAAATAGATTGGCTATTCCACCGGCCGGCGGTTCCTGAGCGGGCCGGTATGCGTCCGTGCCGGGCAGGGGCGAGAATGTGGCGCGCTTTTCGATAACGATTTTCTGCCGCAACAGCCGGGCCGAGGAATGGGGAAACAGCCGCTGAATTTGCCGGGCAAATAATTCAGCACACTGATCCCGCGGCTTATCCACCCAGTCCCGCGCTGCGCTGATAACCCCATGAAGAATTTTTCCTTCCGCATCCTTGCGGAACAGCCATTGCAGCGGCCCTTCAAACAGCGCCGCATGGGACAGGCTCATCACGGGCTTATCAAACCAAAGATGCGCCCCCAGAATCGGAACGCTTTCGAGCTTGTCCAGATGAGTGAAGCGGTCATCCGCGGTTCGCAGGTTCTCAGGGATCCACCGCTGCACGGCATGATGATTGGTAGCCAGGATAATGGCATCGGCGGTAAGTTTTTCACCGGATTGCAGCACCACGGCGGTGGCACGGAGATCATTGAAGATAATCTCTGACACCCGTGCGCCCAGGCGGGTATCCGGACAGGGCCGTTGGGCATATAACTGCTCCAGGGCGCAAGCGGGCAATCCAACGACATAGCCATGCTGATTCATGAGCATGGCATCCTGAAATACTTCAATGGCATACTTGCTGCCGGCTTTGCGCGTGTCTTCGTTGAGGGCACTGATTAATACCGGATCATAAAACCGCTCAATGACCCGATCACTCTGCCGATGTTCCTGCAGCCATTGGCCGAAGGGCTGTCCTTCGAGTTTTTCGCGTCCCGGCTTTCCCAGGCGTAACATCGCGAGCATCGCGGTAATGATTTGTTTGCGTTCAGAAATGGTCAGTGCGCCAAATCCGAGCATGGCCGGCCCGAGATGCAGCGGTGCGGGAAGACCGGCAACTCCCCAGAGATCAAACTGCCGGCCGTGCGAATCCAAAAAATGCACACGCCGATGATATTCAATACGATTGGCAACATTCAGCCGCGCATATAAATTCTGCAGATTGGTACAGCATCCCAGCAGAACATGCTGACAATTATCCAGCAGTTGATCGCTTTCCGGATCCTCAAACGAACTGGCGCGACCACCGAGTTCCCGCCGGGCTTCCAGCAGCGTTACACGATAACCGCTGGAATCAAGCGCGGCGGCGGCAGCGATTCCCGCAAGTCCCCCGCCGACGACAATGACAGCTTTTGTGCCGGCCGTCCCGGTTCCAGATATTTGATTGTTCAAAGGCAAAGTCTTATTCCCTATGCGCTGTTAACAACAGCGGATTATATACGGACAGGTCCGATACATTCAGGCGTGGCAGGCAGACGCTTCATTGTTTACCTGCCCGCCAGCTTTGCATGGCAATGCACAGCTTG
>JAJZJL010000121.1 GCA_021810145.1 Planctomycetota bacterium
ATAGGGCTTAACCCCACCGGCTTTCAGATAGCGTTTATAAAGAGTCGGACCGCCTCCATAGGAATTAATGCCGATAATATCGATATCCGGGCAGTACTTGTTAATTTTTTGCACCTTGTGGCCGCCGATTTCCGCTACCACAGTCATGGTGGGGTGGTTGGGATCGAGGCGGTGGCACATGCGGGCGATTTTCTCCACCGCCTGCCAGAGCACTTTATGGTCGTAACCATTTTCCATTTCATTGCCGATGCCCCACGCCAGCACCGCCGGATCGTTGCGATATTCGAGCACATATTTTTTGCATTGCTCATACTGCGCCTGCACCTGCGCTTTATTGGTATAGCTGAATCCATCTCCGGGATGCGCCAGCCACATGCCTACGGTGCAGGTCATGCCCAGCTTCGCCGCCCGTTTTAACATCCCATTAATGCCATCTGCACCCCAGGTTCGCGCGGAATTGCCGCCCGCCGCCTTCAGCGCCGCCAGCGAATAACTTCCCCCCGCTCCCTTGATGAAATAAGGTTTGCCACCCCGCAGCAACTGCCAGTTTCCGCCGGTTTTTATCAACTGCACCTTAATCGCCGCCGCCGATACACTGTGACTGCCGGAAAGAATCGCCCCGGCCAGAATCACAATAGCTGCAACCGCGAAAATCCGTACGTGCCTGATGTGAATACCCCTCATGCGTTTTCCTTGTCATATTCCGTTGTGCTTGCCGACGAAACATTCACTCATCGGCATACTACCAGTGTGGGCAAGCCGCTCCAACCGCCAGTTCACCAACAGTTATTGCAACTGTTGCATAAACTGATGAAATGATATTATTGAAGCCATCATTTGTCAATCGAAAATTTCGGTAAATCCTGGCGCGGAAATCACTATTTTCCGCCCGAGCGGGGTTGGCATCGCACGGTTTGCATTGGGGATCCATTCGCCTTTTTCCGGCCTTATTATTCATGCCCGGGTTCCTATTTTATAAATCGCACGTTATCAAGGTAAATGGTTTTCCCCGCCGGTACACTTACGACAAACAACGTTCCGATATGGGTTTTCGGCTTGGGGATCGGTAGTGCAAAACGCTTGTACTGATCGGTAATACCATGCAATTGCGTTTGAAAAAAGGCACCATCAAAAACTGGATGCCCGATTTTAAACCAGATGCTTCCGGTATTCCCACGGATATAAAAACGCAGCTTGGAATATCCGGTTAAGTTTACCGGCTTCCAGCCGCTCCCATGGTCGCTGGTTCCGTTGAAAAAGTATGCCGATCCACCCTTGGCTCCTCCGGAAACGCAAATGCAATAATGCCCGGCATACGGATGTTTCGTGCAGCGCAGGTTCACTTTGACCGTCCCATCGGTTCCCACTCCGTTGCCGGCAAACGATTCAGTATAGACATTCGGCGGGCACGGCTCCGGGGTGGTACTGAACTGAATGCTGACCGCATGGCCTAGAGCGTGACCAAACCGTGATGTCAGGCCTGCCGGAACGACCAAACGGTAGGTATGATCGTAAAGCAGTGATGAACGGCTTTTAATATCCACCCACCAGCCATGATGTGCCATCTTTACTTTCAATCCGTGCGAACCGGCACCGACGAGTCTTATGGCCGAAGTACTGCGAGGATTCAGCGGCGCATTAAATTTCAGTTGCATGGTCAAACCGGAAACGGCCACGCGAGCCGCCCCGTTCGCGGGAGTTGAGGCCGTCAGCCGCAGCGGCGGCTCGGCTGCGAGCGTGAATTCAATACGGCCGGCTTTGGCAAGCACGCGTCCCCCGGACGCGAACCGCAGGGAGGTGGGGATAACAAGCGTGTAACGGCGCGACGGTTGCAGGCTGTGTGCCAACGCGCACGCCAGCACCCGTCCGTCGTCCAGCAGAGTGGGAACCAGTTCCGGCGCATCCGGTCCTGACAGCGCAACGGCCCGTAAATCCGCGGGATTCAACGCCGCGCGAAACACAACATAAACGGTGTGAACTTCCCGGCTGACATGTTTCGCCCCCGCCCGCGGCAGGCTGGCCTGGATGGGGTTGTCCCGTTTTATCGGGGACAGGCTGTTGGCACAGGTGATCCGCCCCGGCAAGGCCACTAAAGCGCCCAAAACGCGCATCCCTTCGGTCGCTCGCACCAGCACCGGATAGTGGTGCGGGTTATATACCGCATAGGTGGTCACGCCAGTGCGGCCATTGTGGTAAACCGAACTTGTCGGAACGGTCAGATGAATATTCCACTGACGCGGTCCAAGTTGGTTATAGGCGTGCGCATCATAATAGGTCACGCCCGCTTCCATGTTATTTCGCACAATTGCGTTTTTTGCTTGCCATAAATGATCAAATTCCCGGCACGCCCAGGCGGGATCCGCCTGCGAGGCCTGCGCCAGAAGCACGTTACCCAGGTCGCCCATCGTGGCTATGTTACGATCTCCCAGGATTTTATGAAACAGCGTCCGGGCAAAGCCCGAATAGCGCACCAGGTAATCCAATCCGGGTGACTGCGGCAAACAATTGATGCCGTAGACCCAGCACGGATCGCCGCTGAAATATGTCCCAAACACACCCCCGCCGGACCAGACCATGCCGTACATGGGGTGTTTATATTGCGGCGGTAAAATATTTCCCGGCTCATTGAACCAGTAATCCAGTGCGGCGCGTGATTCCATGGCGTAGCCCATCGCGCCGGTAGCCCGCATGCGCGGGTTATGCAGCATCGTTCCCAGTAAATACAAACCGATCCATGACTGCATAGCCTCGGAACTCGATTCCTGATTTTCGCCTCCCGGAGAACTTAATCCGCCGGCCCAGGAATGGCCGGCCCAGATATCAAATGTCCGCAACACCGGGAAGCGCCGGCTCTTACGATTCCAATTGGCGTACTCTTTGGCTACCAGGGTGATCATGGGACCATATTTTTTCAGAAATGCCGGATCCTGCATCCCGAGCATCGCGGCACTGTACGTAAAGTAGCCATAGTGAAAATGTTGATCGTTAAAACTTCCCGAGCCATAGCTGGTGTGAAAACCCACCAGCGCCGGCCAGTTTTTATACCGCGCAAAATAATGGGCTTTTTCACCGGGCGTATAAGTCAACCAATCGGAGAGTGCACGGTAGGCTTCGGCACGCAAGGTCTTGTATTCCGCCTTGTTGTGCAACTCATGAGCCATGAGCATATATTGCGTAAAACGCAGAAGGTCTTTTCCGCCCCAGTAGGTGTCGTCACCATAATTTGAATTATCTGAACAGTGTTTCAGCAGCTTGGCCATGATGGCGGGACTGAAATGATCGGATTTGGCAAAGCTTCCCGGCGCCGGCAGCACCGGCAGAAAGCCCGAAAAATGCCAGGACAATTTAAAATTGTTTCCTCGGCTGGTTTTCATTTCCCCACGCGCAGTGACATACGCCGGGCCGTTGAGTTTCATGGAATACTGACTCTGCATCCACTGGTGCGGCAGCCACCCCTGCACCACTTCATTGGGGCTGCCCGGCACCATTGCCCGGGTTTGCACCGACCAGCGCGTATTAACCGCGCCGGTTTTTGCCCTGTATGCCCAATCAACAGTGCTGTTAATGGGGATGGAAGCGGCGCAAGTTGCGAAATATCGGGCCTGCCGCAGCGTTTGCAGCGGCGCGAACGCCGCGAAGGCTCGAGGATAAGATATATGAATATTTACGGTGTTACCACTGTTTGTGAAATGCGTGCCCGGCGGGACAAACACGGCGTAAAGCCGCTGATCAGCACGCACGATCAATTCCCGTCCACGATACGGAAATGCGATGGGTGTGCCTGTTGGTGTAAGGTACTGTCCCTTGCCCGCTGGCGTAATGGATAGTGTTACACCGTGCGGCTGCACCCACACCAGGGGCATGCCCTCGCCGAGTGTGACATCCATGTACCGCGACGCTGACTGCGGTAAACGGAACGTAAAGGTCCAGTCGCCCCAGTTTTTAATCAATACGCCGTTGGCACGGAAATTCAGGCCGGTGATCACCAGCGGACGGTTGCAATCCATATTCGTGCCGTCCGCATTGGAATGCTGGGGAAAAAACAATTGCAACCCGGTGTGCTTCGGATCTACCCGCCACGGATAGCTCCACAAAGATCCGCGGGGCTGGCCATTAAGCAGATCGGTCCAATATTTATTGGTGGGAATCGGCGGATGATTGCGCGGATGCACCAGCGGAAAGTGCCAGCTCAACATTCGCCCCAGATTGGGGCTCGAGCCCTTCGGCGGATACGACGCATACGACCCGCCGCCGGTCGGTACGGCCATCGGCGCCGCCCGGGCAAACAATGCCATCCCGGCAATTACAACGACCGCCGGTAGAATATGCCGTATCCATTGGGCCGCTCCGGCGACACACTGTTTGGCAAATCTCATAAGGGGACCTCCGGAAGAGCCTGAAAAAACAAATGGAGCTATGTTTTCGCGGTAGCCATCACGCGGGAACAACTAGTATGCTGTTGACATGTTGCGGTAAAGCAAAGTTCCCATCGCACTGGAGGCGGCGTGGCCATCCAGATACTCAACGCATGTGGAATTCTGATTGCCATGGCGATAGCGGATACCGTAGAGTCCGCCGGCGACATCGGCATTTCCAATAATTGGAAGCGGCTGGCTCGCCTGTGCGGGGTTGTTGTACCAATTATCTGAACCATCAATCCAGCCGGCGCACGTCCACGCACCGCTGGACTGCGCCGCGTCAACAAAATTGATGATCTCCTGGGGCCGATGTATCTCCATACGGTTGTGCAATGGCGTGGTGGTTGCGGCGGGCCAGCCCCAGGTATGCACCGAGCAATTCACGCCGTAGGTCAGCAAGAATTGATTTCCAGCATTGCCAATTGGCAGATGCGGGTTGTAAGCTGCGGGGCATGTGTAAATCGTAACGCCGGAGTCCGCGTTATTTGTAACCGCGCCGATTCCGCCGGTGGTGACGTAGGGATTCAGCAGATTTGTCCATGCCGAGGCCTGCTGTCCACCGCCCGGCATATTCTGAACCTGCCACGCGGTGAATTCGTTACCCATGTATGTGTTGCAATACATCTGATCGCCGAAGCCAAGTTCACGGAGATTGCTTAAACAGCCAATGTTCTTTGATACAGCCATCGCATTTTTCAGCGCCGGCAGCAAAAGCGAAATCAGAATCGCAATGATGCTGACCACCACCAGCAGTTCAACAATCGAAAAACCGCGCCCCGCCGCGTGGCGGCCGGCGCTTCGGTCAAAGGCTGACGAATTCATACACACCTTCTCTTTTATACGGCACATCGCTCATGACTGGGGGCACCACCCAAAAACCCGGTCACCGGCGCGGGTAATGCTGTTTGCCTGCCGCCATCCACCGGATTCAAACTTGGCGCCGCCGTAACAGCAGCAGGCCCGCACCGCCCAGAGCCAGCAGCGCGGCGGTTGCCGGATCAGGCACAGAACTCACGCCGATTTCCATTCCGCCGACGTCAAATTCACCGGTCGAGCCTGCGGGCTTCTGGAATGCAAACGTGTAGGATGAATAACCGGTCAGGCCGGTCGTGCCATACCATTGGCTGTGGTCGGGAACATTTACTGTGGCCAGTGCCGCGGGAACGGAGGATCCCTGCAGCGTTGCCTGAGAGACCGTTCCGCCATATATGGCCACTTCGCCGCCAAAATTCTGGATGCTGTTGATAAAGTAAACAGCCAGAGAGTCCGCCGCGTTCAGGCCGGTAAGCGAATAAGTTACCGGTTGCCTCACCGATGCGTTACCGGTGTTGGAGAAAAGGAAATTGCCGGTCAATCCATTGGGATCAGTTGGCGATGTCGCCGCGGCGACATCATAATTTCCCACCGCGCTGGTAGCCTGCAAACTGTATGAGCCAAGGCCGTACACTGTACCGGTGGTTGAAAAGTTTGAGCCTTGCGTGCCGCCATTGCTGGCGTATTCGGGCGTCACGGCTGCAAGGCCGCCGGTGAAGCCGGTGAATACCGACGCGTGGGGATAGTTGGCGTTGGTTGCCACTACTTCAGTTGGAAACCCAAAGCTTACACCATAACCGACGGAACTCGCGCGGGCCGCACCAGTCGCCAGAAGCAATGCCGGAACCGCCGCCACCAACGCTTTCACATACGAACACGTCATAAATCTTCTCCTTCGCAAACATACGGAACGGCCCCGGGTACAATTCTACCAGGGAGCACCGCCGGGGCCGGGAAACATAAGCGTACAACTTAAACAACTGGAGAACGAACCGACCGCCGCCGCAGAGCCAGCAACGCTACCGCGCCGACCGCCACCAGGCTTGCCGTTGCCGGGATCGGCACAGCCGACGCGCCAGCGGAGGTAATGGTTATCAGCGCACCGGAGAGATCGAATTCACCGCTGCCCCCGGCGTTATTGAGGAAGTTAAGATTATAGGAGGTTGATCCGGTATACGTGCCAGCGTCAGTAAACGATGTGTCTGTGCTGATAGCAGTCGGCTGCGCGTTGCCGGAAGCGGGTGAAATCGTGACGCTTGGCTCATTTCCAGTTTGAAAACTTTCAATAAATTGAAAATCAACCGTAGCGCTGGCGGAAACGCCGCTGAGCGTCGCGGTTAACGGTGTCGAGCCATTGCCAAAGAAAAATGCGGTGTTAAGCCATTGGATGTCGGTGGTCGGCGTACCGGCGGTAATACCATTTTGGATGTTATAGTTATTTCCATTGATCGCGAAAGACGCTGAGCCGAGCGTGTAGGTAGTCGTGTTGACGCTGTTAAATGCCGGTGCCGTGAACGACGCAACCTGCACGCCGGAGGCCCAGCCGGTGTAAGGCGTGTAAAGCGTCGGGGCAAATTGCAGGCCATAAGTTACCGTGCTGGCATTCGCCAGTGGTGCGGCCGCAAGAACCGCGGCAGGAAGCAGTCCAACCAGAAGAGCCTTCATTTTTCTGCTGAGCATACTCTTTCTCCTTCACATTTGAGAAGCCATTAAGAAAAAGATCCCGCGGCAGACGTTCCGCAGGAGACACACATTTCCGCTTCGCAGCGACCCGGTCCGATGGACCGATAACATAATCAGTCACTGCAACTGTTTCAATATAACAAATAATAATCCATGCCGGCGGAATTGTCAAATATTTTTCCATTTTTTGTCTAACACCGCCGAACCAAGCCGTAAGCCAGGTTTATCGGACCGGACGGACAACCGAGCTCCGTCTCACGTGTACAGCATCGGTCAATAATCAAGAACCTCAAACGGACTTCGGCCATGCGCCACGATGGATTTAAGCCACCGCACGCCCGTTACAATTCCATCGCCATCTTTGCTCTCGAAATTCCTCTTCCTTGCAACTGCCGGAAATTAACACGGTGATGTGCCATATTTGCGCGTTTGCAACTCGGACGGAAGCAGTATCCATGACCGCCGGGTGTTGGCACCTGCTGAAGCGGAAAATATATACCCCATCAGCCCGACAGGTTCCATACCATCGAAACATCAGCAATCTTGCGGGATCTCTACTTCCTGCGCATAATCACAGCCGCAGATAAAATAGATGCGAATTCTCGAGGCATTGAATTCGCAAGAGATCACATGCGGGAAGTAAAACGAACCGGCGATCCGCCGCGCGGCACTAAACGCCGCAACGCCGCAGGCTCAACCCGCATGCCCATGGCCTGGAAACCGCCCGGATAACAATCAGGCCATGAAGCCGGAGGCCACCAGGTATCAGGAGCAAAGCACCCATTCCGGTGCAGTGGATACTTGATCATATCAATACAGCGCCGGCTGATACGGGTGCCCGCAACAAGGCTGACACGGCTTTGAAATGCTCAAGGTGGATTCTACGGCAGTAGATCTGTCGGTGAATTAAAACATAGGTGAAGTGCGAATGGGTCCGCTGGCGGGGTTCAATGCCCGGTGCCGCCAAAGCTGCCGGTGTTCCGGATAGTTCATGACAGAGGTCCGAAGCAATTCACCTGCTCCCGCATGTTGCCTGCGACCGGCAGCATTATCAACTCCGGGTACGAACCGTGCGCGATGTGTGCCCGGCGATGCGGGGCTGAGTTTTACGAGGAGCAGATTCTTATGAGACAGCGTTCGATGACCCGCGCCACGATAAGCAGCTTTTGCTTGCTGATTCTTCTGGCCTGGGGAACCCTCAGCGCAGTTAGCGCCCGGGCGGCGGTTGCGGCCAAGGCGGCATTGTGGCATGGCCTGACCGTCAGTCCCCGTGGCGTTCTGGAAAAACATGGACAGCCCTATCGGGGTATCGGCGTGAATTTTGTCGGTGCGCTGCGGCGGTTGCTGGCAAACCCCGACGATCCATCGGTTCCACATGCTTTTAAGGAATTGCAAACGTATCACATTCCGTTCGTGCGATTTCCCGCATTGGCTGTATGGGGATCAGATGCCCGGTGCCGCGCTTATGTGGAACAGGTGTATAAAAGTGATCCGCGGCATTATTTCCATGCGATGGATAAGCTTTGTGCCATCGCCAATAAATACCATGTCGGACTGATTCCGAGTCTGTTTTTTACATTTTGGCCCAATGCCCTCGCCCGCGAACATGGCTTGGCGGTGTGGAATAATCCCAAAAGCCGTACTTATCGCATCTGGACGCAATTTGTCACACAAATGATCAGTCGCTACGCGCATAATCCGGCGATCTGGGGCTGGGAATTTGGTAATGAATTGAACCTGAGAATGGACCTCCCCAACGCCAGAACGCATTTCCGGAATTACGAGAGTTCATGGCAATACACCCATGCCCAGATGTGGCAATTGTATGCGCGATTTGTCCATTTGGTGCGGCAATACGATCCCTACCATATCATTGAAGCCGGCAACAGCCGTCCCCGCGACAGCTCCTGGCACAACATGGTGGATCATACCTGGAAAAAAGATACGCCCGCCCAGTGGGCTTACATGCTCAAGAAAGACAACGCCGCATTTGATATGATCTGCGTACATGAATACAGAAGTCCGGCTCCCTCGAATATTGCCCGGGTCGCGGCGCTGGCGGCAACGTGGCACAAGCCCGTTTTCGTGGGCGAATTTGGCGTACCGGGCCCGAAGGCTGAAAGCCGCCGACTTTTCAACGCCATATTGCATTCGATTCTTAAAGCGAAAGTACCGCTGGCGGCGGTGTGGGCCTTTGATGAAAGAAATCAAACCGCAGGCAAACAGGACTATTCCATCACAGCAACCAATAACCGCCGCTTTATGCTTAAAGCCATTGAAGCAGCGAATCTGCGGTTCGACCACAAATAGGAGAATGCATATACTGGCGCAATCGTAATTCTTTTGTCGGGTGAATAACCGTTTACACGCACCGCAATTTCAACAGGTAAGAAACGTTTAATGATGAGGATATGATGAAAACCGTAAAGAACCAAACTGATTTTAGCCCTGCTGCTTCACCGATGCCCCGGGTTGATTCGGGCCAGGGCGGCACGCGGAGGGATTTCATGCTGGCCTCGGTTCTGGCCGCAGTGCCAGCCATCAGCGGGTCGGAAACGCGGAGCGCAATGGCGGCGGCACCGTTGCCCGGACGACCGGGCGGGCGGCCCAATATCATTCTCTTCCATTCCGACCAGTTTCGCTGGGACTGCATTTGCGCTGCGGGCCATAATCCGATGGAAGGGCTTACACCCAACCTGGACGCCATGTATAACCGTGGCACGGTTTTCAAGAACTTTATTACAAACCAGCCCCTGTGCTCGCCGTCGCGTTCGTGCTGGATGACAGGGCAATATGCAACAACAACCGGCGTGTGGAAAAACGGCCCCGGTATCCGCCGCGATGCCCGCACCATCGCAACGCAACTTACGCCGGCGGGGTACAGCGCCAACTACTTTGGCAAATGGCATTTGTCACCGGCGGGTACTGGTGCCGTTCCAGCGGAGTATCGGGGAGGCTTTACAGGTCAATGGCTGGCGGCCAATGAGCCGGAAACCAGCACACAGCCTTACAACAGCCAGTTCTGGAATAATGACAATCAGCCGGTGCATTACGGCAAAGACGTTTATCGTGTCGATTTTCTGACCGGAGAGGCGGAAAAGTTCCTGCGGAAAAAACATGATAAACCCTTTTTAATGGTGTTATCTCAACTTGAGCCGCACCAGCAGAATTTCGCCTGCGAGCATGGCGATGTATTTGGCTTTGTTCCGCCGCATGGTTACGAGAAACGATTCCGAAGTTGTTATGTTCCGGAGGACCTGCGGTTTTTCCCCGGTGACTGGCAATATGAGATGAACAATTATTATGGAGATATTAAAGCCATTGATGACTCGCTGGGCCGAATTTTGAAAACCCTGCGGGAAGAGAAGCTTGAAGATAACACCATCGTGATGTTTTTAAGCGATCATGGCTGCCACTTTCGCACACGCAATGAGGAATATAAACGCAGCCCGCACGACAGTTCCGTTCACGTTCCGCTGATGATTCAGGGACCGGGCTTTAACAACCGGCAGACCGTCACGGAACTCGTGAGTATGATCGATATCGCACCGTCGATACTGGACATGGTGGGAGTGAAGGTACCGTCCTGCATGCAGGGACGCAGCTTTATCCCGCTTCTGCACGATGAAACCGCCCGTGCGCAGTGGCGCAATGAGGTGTTGATCCAAATCAGCGAATCGGAAATTGCCCGGGCCTTGCGCACCCCGGAATGGACTTACGTCGCTTTGGCACCACAGGCCAATCCGCTGAAAGATCCCGGCAGTAAGCGCTATCAGGACTATCAGCTTTACAACAATCGGGCCGATCCCCATCAATTGGTCAATATGATCGGCCGTCTTGACGCACGCTGGCCCGATGACAAGATATTGTTGAATTACGTCGGGCATCAGCGCTCCATGCGTGAAATCACCGCGCACCTGCGGGAACGGCTCATTGAGCGCATGGTGGAAGCCGGCGAGGATCGACCGGAAATTGAGTTGTGGCGCTATTATCCGTAGCGCGTCGATCCAACATCCAATTTACCGCGATGTGATGGATCACAGTGCCATCAACAGCCTGAGACATGCAGCTTCTTATGTCGCGGTAAACGTCCGGTCATGGCAGCATTTATGAATTTTAGATTTCACCCTTGCAGTCCGCGGCGAAGGCTTCCGCAGCACGTTTTCTGTGTTGTCAATCGCCCGAACCGGATTCTGCAACGTATATCCCGTTGTCCATTCAACAGTCGCTGGCTTGTGAATAAATGTGGTGATCGGATAATTGCACAGCGTGGCGTTCGTTCGCGCTTTCATGGCACTGTACCGTCGGTGCCGGTGTTTGAATCAGGAGCATGATCATGAATAATCGACTTTGCCTCAGGTGGATATGGGGCATTTCAATTGGCATTTATCTCTCCACGATGGCGACGTTCTGTGCGGCAGCGGTACCGGCACTGCCCACACGTTGGCAAAGCATCGTTGCGCACATTCCGTTGCCGGATCAGATTCAAGCTGAGATTCCCAATCGGCTGGTTCATGCATCTGAAGTTGCGCCCTTTCGTTTGCGCTGCAACTGGACGCGCAACCCGCTGGGGGTGGGGCAATCGGGACCGCGTTTGACCTGGCTGCCACCGCAGCGGATGGACCTGCATGACGAATCGTATTATCAGATTCAGGTTGCCCATTCGCCGCAGGCACTGCGCCAGGGCCGGCATTTGATCTGGGATTCCGGCAAGGTAGCGAACAATCCGTATTTTCTCCCGCACTATGCCGGGGCCGCACTTGAGCCATTTTCACATTATTATTGGCGCGTACGGATCTGGAGCCGCACCGGCTGGAAGTCCCAATGGAGTTCAATCGCCCGGTGGATGACCGGCCCATTAACCAATGGAGACTGGCACGGCCAATGGATCAGTTACCGGCCGGATATAACCAACCCATTTTATACGCTCCCCCACAATGCTTATTACGGCCTGCCGCTGCCGAAGAAGATTTTTCATAAGAGCTGGCTTCAGAAACAACCAAGTCCGATTCTCCGCAAAGTCTTTCGCGCACCGGAAAATATGCGCCACGCTTATATGTATATTTCCGGCCTGGGGTATTGGAAGGTGCTGGTCAATGGCCATCACGTGAGTGCGGGCGTACTGTATTCGACGCTGTATGACTATTCAAAAACGGCCCCATTCCAAAGTTTTGACATCACAAAACTGTTGCGCCGAGGCCGCCGCAATGTCATTACAATTGCCCTGGGAAACGGCTGGTATAACGTCATGGAGCGCGATGTATGGAACTGGCAGAACGCCGAATGGCGGGCGTGGCCTCGCGCGCGAATGAACCTGCTGATGCGGACGACAACCGGCAAAACCCGGTGGATCGTTACCAACTCCAGTTGGCAGGCGGCAGCCGGACCGCGTCTGGCCGATGGCGTATACAATGGCGAAGTTTATGATGCCGGTCTTAACATTCATGGGTGGAATAATGCACAACGAGCGTTGGCCGGCTCGGCGCACGCGGCGGTTGTAAAAGCCCCGACCGGCCGCCTGACATCGCAATTCATGCCGGCATGCCAGGTGGTGCAACGTCTTGCGCCGGATTTCATCCGCAAAGTGGAGCCGCATGTATTCGTGGTTAAATTTCCACAGAACATGTCGGGCTGGGTGACCCTGACAGCCAAAGGGCATACCGGAGTACCGGTCGTTTTGCGCTATGGTGAGCGGCTTTTTCCGGACGGGTTGGTCAATCGCAGGCAAATTTCCCAGTTTGCTTTTACGGGATCATTTCAGACCGATACCATTATCCCCGCAAATAATAAGCCTTTTACGTACCACCCGGATTTTGCGTACAATGGTTTTCAGTACGTTCAGATCAACGGACTGACCTCGCGTAAAGATATCATCCGCATTCAAGCCGATTTTATTCATACGGCTTTTCGTCGCTCCGGCACCTTCTGGTGCGCCAATCCGCTGGTGAATGCTATCGTCGATGCCGCCGGCCGGTCCTATTGCTCGAATTTTATGGGCTATCCCACAGACTGCCCCACCCGGGAAAAAAACGGCTGGACAGGCGATGCGTGGCTGGCATCGGTTCAGGGCATGATGACATACAACAATCAGTCCGGTTACGCAAAATGGCTTAATGACATACATGATACGCAATACGCCAATGGCGCATTGCGGGTGGTGATGCCCGATCCGTCCGGCTGGGATTGGGATGGCGGGAAGTACCCCGATCCAGACTGGGAAAGCGCGTATGAATTCATCTGCTGGAATCAGTATCTTTATTATGGCGATGGACGGGTATTGCGGGAGCACTACCGCGGCCTTAAGCGCTATTTTCAATTTGTCATGAAATACACATCCCATGGCGTTCTGCCCGATCATGCCGGTATTGGAGATTGGGCCAGTTCCGCTGTGCATAAGCCACCGATTGCCTTCACTTCCACCTGTATTCTGTATCATGATGCGGTACTTTTATCGCGCATTGCCTCCTTGCTGCACAAAGCCCGTGATGCCGCCACATTTACGATGGATGCCGCCACGGTTCGCAAGGCCTTTAACAAGCGGTTTTATAAGGGGCATGGCGTATATGACAATGGCGGCCAGACGGCTGAGGCCATGCCGCTTTATTATGGACTAACCACCTCTGCCATGCGCAAGCCGGTGCTGCGGCAACTGGTACGGGATGTTCAGGCACATCAGGATCATCTGGATGCTGGAATACTGGGGGACAAGTGCCTTTTCCGCGTTTTAAGCAGATACGGGCATACGGCTCTGGCCTATCGTATTGCAACTCAGACAAGCTATCCAAGTTACGGCCAATGGATCCTGCACGGTGCCACAACCTTGTGGGAGGGGTGGGGACTGCATCCGGCTTCGATGAATCACATCATGTTCGGCGATATTGTGGGTTGGATGTATAACGATCTGGCGGGAATAACGCCGGATTGGCGTTCGCCTGGATTTAAAACCATTTTCATTCATCCGCATCCGGTGCGGGCATTGCCATGGGTAGAAGCCAGGCATGACGGCCCATTTGGACTTATTGAAAGTGCCTGGCGATGGCATGGAAAGCAACTGGCTTTGACATTCACCATTCCTCCCGCGAGTTCGGCATTTATTACGCTTAACGGCGTGGGCAATCAGATGGTGCGATGTAATAGCAAGCCTTTGACGGCGAGTATGGCCGGTGTGGCGACGATTAAACGCATGAGCCTTGGCAGCGGCACAATGATTATCCATGTCGGCCCCGGGCATTATCGGCTGATGTACAAACCGCGTGGTTTTTCCCGATGAATACCTCGCATGCAACCAGAAACACCGGACGTTTCGGCGGCACTGTTCCGGCAGGCGGAGCGTTGTTCCAACGCGGTGAGAGACAGGGACATAATCCCTGCGTCCCGTCGCGGCAAGTGGATTTTACGGAGGCCAATTTTTCGGTGAAGTGCTTATGCTTGGGGCATGGATATGGCTGATGGTGCCGGCAACGGCAGAGTTAGAAAGCCACGGATCAGGAACGTGAAGACCTTCCAGAATCCGTCACAGGCCCCTTATGGTTCCGCTGGCGGGCTTCAATGCCCGGTGCTGCCGAAGCCGCCGGTACCGCGGGTGGTTGATGAGAGGTGATCCGGGGAATCCACCTGCTTCCAGGTGGCGCGCGTAACCGGCGCGACAACCATCTGGGCGATGCGCA
>JAJZJL010000122.1 GCA_021810145.1 Planctomycetota bacterium
ACAAGCAACGCGCCGGCGGGCGTGGCAATTACCGGTGGTTTATCCGGGGATGGCGCGCGGTTTACCGAAACGTATGTGTGTGCCGATGGCGTGGTGTTGCCCCGTCAGATTGTGGCAATCGGCTTTTACGGGAAAGCCCTGAAAATCGGATACGGTTCCATGGGCGGTTGGGATTCATTCGGGCTGGAGCGACGTATTACCCGTTCGGAAGGCAACGTATTGTATGAACTCGATGGGCGGTCGGCCCTGGAACTGTATAAGCAGTATCTGGGGCCCCATGCCGCACAATTACCCGCCAGCGGTTTGTTGTTTCCATTGACGGTTCGCGCCAACGGTTCCAGTGAATCGGTGGTGCGCACGATTCTGGCGGTGGATGAGGCGGCACAGAGCATGACTTTTGCCGGCGATATTCCGCAAGGCGGCATGGCGCAGTTGATGTCGGCGAATTTTGACCGGCTCGTTGATGGTGCCGACGGAGCCGCGAAGGCCTGTGTCCGGAAGATCGGTGATGCGCACACGGAACTGGCGGTGCTGATCAGTTGTGTGGGGCGTAAACTGGTGTTGCAGCAGCGCATTGATGAGGAAGTGGAAGCGGTCGTGGGGGTATTGGGAGATCGTGCGGTGACCACGGGTTTTTACTCCTACGGGGAAATTTCTCCGTATACGCCGACGGCACAATGCGCATTGCATAATCAGACCATGACCATTACCACGTTTTCGGAGGCTTGAACATGCACTCGTTGCTGGAACGGCAACTGAAAAAAACGGGTGTTAATCCCACGGAGCAATCCGAGAGCTTTCAACGCCTGCTGGCGCTGGTGGATGCGGTGTATCATCAGTCGGATGAAGATCGGCGGCGCATTGAACGATCCATGGAAATCAATTCGCGCGAGTTAATCCTGCGCAATGAGCAGATTGCCACCGCCGAACGCAAATACCGGGATATATTTAACAACGTGTCCGAGGGTATATTCCAGTACGGAGCGGATGGGAGATTCATATCCGTCAATCCGGCGATGGCTGCACTATGCGGTTATCTTCATGCGGAACAATTGAAAACCGCGATCAATGACATTGGTAAACAGGTGTATGTGGATCCCGCGCGCCACGCGCTGATACTTAATGAATGCGCCCTGCATGGCTCGGTTAAGAACTGGGAATCTGAAATCCGCCGCCAGGACGGGACCGTCATATGGATAATGGAAAGCACGCGGGCGGTGTACGGTTCCGACGGTCAGGTGGCGTATTACGAAGGCGTCATGCGGGACATCCACGCACGTAAAGTTGCCGAGGCGGAGCGCGAACAAATGCAGCAGCGGCTTTCCGCGGTGGCGCGGCAGGCGGGCATGGCGGAAATAGCAACGGGGGTTCTGCATAATGTTGGCAATGTATTAAACAGCGTCAATGTGTCGGCCTCGTTGTGCGCGGATCATGCGAAGACTTCCAAGCTCCCGGGGCTGGCAAAAGCCATTGGCCTGCTGGAAGAACATCGCGCAGATCTGCCGGCATTTTTAACGCAGGATCCCAAAGGCCGGCAACTGGTGGATTATCTGGGCCGCCTGAACGATTGTCTGCTTAACGAACAGCGCGAAATACTCACGGAGTTGGATTCACTGGTTCAGAATATCGAGCATGTCAAACAGATTGTGAAAAGCCAGCAAACCTACGCCCGAACCGCCGTTGTCCAGGAGAAAGTACCTGTTTCGGAGATCGTGGAAGATGCAATCCGGATCAATCAGGAATCGCTGGAGCGGCATCGGGTTGTGGTGGTCCGGGAGTTTCCAAACCTGCCGCCGCTGACCTTGGACAAGCATCAGGTGTTGCAGATACTCGTGAATCTGATCAGCAATGCGAAATACGCCATGCGCGGTTGTGCGGGCGAAAGAACTCTGACTATTTCCGCGGCGTTGCGCACGGACGATTCGTCGCGTCTGGTTTTGCGTGTAACCGATACCGGTGTCGGCATTAAAGGTGACGACCTGGAGCGAATTTTTTCAATGGGCTTCACCACGCGAACGGACGGCCACGGATTTGGCCTGCACACTTCGGCTCTGGCGGCCCAGAGCATGGGCGGAACATTAACGGCCCAAAGCGCCGGGCCGGAAAAAGGCGCAACATTCAGTCTTGAAATTCCAATTCTTGCTGAAGATCAGGCTGTCGAAGCCGGAAAGGCGGCATGAAAGACCAACCGAACAATCGTCGTATCCTCGTGATTGATGACAACCGTGCCATTCATGATGATTTCCGCAAAATCCTGTGTCCCACGCAGTGCGCGGATGGCCTGGATGATCTGGAGAAAGAACTGTTTGGAGCAGCTCCGGCGGCACACAAGCGGGAAATATATGAAGTGCATTCCGCATATCAGGGGCAGGAAGGCCTGGAAATGGTCAAGCGTTCCGTGGAGGCGGGAAGCCGCTATGCTCTGGCGTTTGTGGATATGCGTATGCCGCCGGGATGGGACGGCGTGCAGACCATTGAAAAAATCTGGGAGGTGGACCCGGAAATCCAGATTGTCATCTGTACCGCGTACAGCGACTATTCCTGGGAGGAAATTAACGGAAAATTCGGGACTGCCGATCGGCTGCTTATACTGAAAAAGCCATACGACACCGCGGAAGTATGTCAGTTGGCCTGTGCACTGACGCAGAAATGGAGGTTGGCCAAGCACGCGCACCTTAAACTCAACCAACTCACCAGTATGGTTAAGGAACAGACCCGGCAGTTGGAAGAAACCAATACGAAACTCCAGCTCGAAGCCCAGCAGCGCAGAGCGTCCGAGGAACGCTATCGTTTGACGGAAACGGCTGTCAACGACGGACTTTGGGATTGGGATATTCCCAGTGGCAAAATATATTATTCTCCGCGGTGGAAATCCATGCTGGGGTTCGCCGACGGGGAAATTGGAGATTCACCGGAGGAATGGTTTGGGCGCATTCACCCCGATGATCGTATATCCGTCCAGGAGCATCAGAAGGAGCATTTTCAGGGCCGCAGCGAGCAACTATGCGGAGAGTGCCGGATCTTGCACAAAGACGGTCAGTATCGCTGGATATTGTACCGGGGAGTTGCGGTGGGCGATGACAGCGGCGTAAAAACCCGGGCGGTTGGTTCCATTACCGATATTACCGACCGCAAACTGGCGGAAGAGCAACTGCGCTTTGAAGCCATGCACGATGCGTTGACCGGCCTGGCCAATCGTGTCAAACTCGCGGACCGCCTGAGTTGCTGCATTGCCCGAAGAAAGCGTGATTCGGATTTTCATTTTGCCGTGATGTTTATTGATCTGGATCGCTTCAAGATCATCAACGACAGCCTGGGGCATTTGATAGGTGACAAACTGCTGGTTGAAATCGCGCGGCGGCTTAAAGTGTTTGTGCGCGAGGGCGATACCGTTGCACGGAATCAGGCGGATCAGGTTGCGCGAATCGGCGGCGATGAATTTGTGCTGGTGCTGGAAAATATCCGCCACGAAAGCGATATACTGCATATTGCCGAGCGGCTGCATAAAGAAATATCCGGTACATTTCATATCGATGGCCATGAGATTTGCGCCTTTTTGAGTTTGGGCGTGGCATTTGGCAATGAGACCTACCATACCGCTGCGGAAATTTTGCGTGACGCGGATACGGCGCTCTATCAGGCCAAATCCGAGGGAAAATCCTGCACACGGATTTTCGATCCTAAAATGCACGAACGGGCCGTAACGCGCTGGCAGACCGAAACGGAATTGCGTAAAGCCGTTCCCGAGAATCAGTTGGTCCTGCATTATCAGCCGATTATTGACACCGACGGTCAGGTTATGGCCATGGAAGCATTGGTACGCTGGCAGCACCCCACGCGCGGCCTGCTGCCGCCGGGTGAATTTATTCCCATCGCTGAGGATACGGATCTGATCATTCATCTGGGGCGCTGGGTTCTGGCGCAAGCGTGTCGGCAGATGAAACAATGGCAGGCGGAACTTCCGGTTAACGATCATCTGGCAATCAGTGTCAATGTATCAAGCAATCAGTTTTCGCAGCCGAATTTTGCGGCGGAAGTCACCAAATTGCTGCACGACACGGGATTATCCCCGCACCGGTTGCGGCTGGAAATTACAGAATCCATGGCTATGACCGAGCCGGCAACCGCCATTGCCACCTTGACGCGTTTACGCTCCACCGGTGTATCGATTGATCTTGATGACTTTGGCACCGGCTGTTCATCACTGAGTTATCTGCATCGCATGCCGCTGAACAGCCTGAAAATTGATAAGAGTTTTGTCTGGGCGATGAAAACCGATAAAGTTGGCTACTGCATTGTGCAGACCATTATTAAACTGGCTCATCTGCTGGATGTGCGCGTGGTTGCCGAGGGTGTGGAAAACCAGGAGCAGCTTGATGTGCTGAAATCCTTGGGCTGCGATTACCTTCAGGGATATTTCGTCAGTAAACCATTGCCCGTTTCACAGGCGGCTGGTTATCTTTCCGCGGCACGCGGCCACTGCCAGCCTGCCCTGTCCCAGCCTGTGCCGGGTGCAGCGTAAGCCGTGGACCGTTACCTCGCTGTGTCACGCAATAACCCTTAAATCTCCGGTTAGGTTGTGGGATTATCGGCGAACTCGCGCGTCGGTATCGGGTTTACTGTGCCGGGGGACTTTCACCGCCAATCGCGTCTTTGCCTCAGGAGGTTCCGCGCGTTGAAACGTAATATAAGAATATATTATTAACAATATCAATAAGATTTATTTTAATAATGCCGTGATACAACATACAGTAGCCGTGTAAAGTCTGCGGAAAGGATGTGTCATGGATCTTATTAACCACAAGCGTTGCCAGTTATCTGTTGAGATTGATCCCGAATGGGAATTGCATCCGCGCGACGTGCATCGCGCCCGCCAATCAGGTCAGGCGGTATTGCTTCTTGATGTCCGCCATGAAGTGGAATGGGAAATATCGAAAATTCCAGGCTCTACACTGATTCCACTTGACGCACTTCAGCAACGCCTGCCGGAATTGGACTCATGGCGGTTTAAGCCGGTGGTGGTCTATTGCCGCAGTGGAATGCGGTCCCTCCGCGCCGCAGAATTGTTGCGCAGTGCGGGTTTTACATCGGTCATGTCGATGGCCGGAGGCATTGAACTGTGGGCGGAAGTGATCGATCCTGCCGTTCGCGGCCGATAACCGGCATCCGATATGAATTGTCCTGAAATGCTTCCCACCTGGTTTCGTCATCGTTTCTCATCCGCTGGCTGACAAGCTCGTATTTATATCGCCTATCAATGATCCGTTGGCAGTTGCCGCAACCACGCGTGACAAATGCCGGCAATGCGGAGAAATTGCATTTACATGGCCGGGCGCACGGAACGGTCCCCGGTCACGACTGTTTGGCGCTGTAACAGTCAGGGCGGTTCCCATAAACAATCTCACGCTGTTTTGCTGGTGGGTTGTTGCTTCAATATCAACAGACACCTCACACGCGGCAGGATGTTTGAGAACCGCTTTAATAACGGCCAATGGTGCAGTGGAATGATGCGGGTGCGCCAAATGGCTCTCCGGCGATTCACGGTGGTCGTGACTGATCAGTACGTCCCTTTTTACTGAAATATTATTAGATCAGACCAGGCTCGGCAAAATTACCCGATGATTTTTGGAGGTTCGTTGAACTATCGCCCGCCTTTGTGCCGATAAGCAACTATGAAGAGTTTGTTGGCTCTCAAAATGACAACATGGCAGAAGATCGGACGGCATTGGGTTGTTCGGCGTGCTTTTTGTAGGCCTGCGCATTGGCGTATTAGTAATGATCAGACAATCTTTAGCACTCACTGACAGCAGTTTAACGGGCGTAGCCGCGGATGCGATGGATACGGCAAGCGGATCGCGGGCGGGCATCGCCGGCTTTAGTCCGGGTCAATACACCGGGGAATGGGAACAGGCCGGATGGCGGCAACTCAAAACTCCCGGCGCTTATGAATGCCGTAACTTCTGCGCCATGGATTCCGCCGGTAACGGCGTGGCGGTGAGTCTGTATGACGGATTTTGTTTTCATCCGCGTTACGTCCGCGAGTTCCACCGTTATAGCCGCCGATCTACGCGCATCAAAATAAGTTCCGTGCGTGAACAGGTGCTGCCAAGTTTTTATCCGGCCGCGACAATTTCAGTATTTCAGGGTGGTAAGTGTATCTTGCGATCGGTCAATGTGTTTCCACCCGGAGCGTTTCGCGGTGGCCGCGGATCGCCGGAATGTCTGGTTGGACCGAATCGTGTGACCTTACGGCAGGACGGAACCCTGGGGTTGACGGCGCGCGGTTATCCGATGGAAAATACCATCACAGGCCCGCGCTATCGAACCAGTCAGGCGATTCATGTGGATTTAACTTTCCGGCCGCTGACATCGGGAAATCAGCACATTCTTCCGCTGCGGCCCGATTCGGTGGACGGGGCACAGCACAGCTGGGTTCTGGCTGTCCCGATGGCTGCGGTAACCGGACGCATCGGGCAAATTAATCTTGCCGATGACACCATGCTTTTGAATATGCCGCTGGATGCTCTGGGTTATCACGATCAGTATTTCGGCGGTTCGGGCATCGGTCGGGATGTGCGGGCAATTTCGCGCGGCCATGCGGAAAACCAGGATTGGGCGATCGCCTGGGATCATACCAGCACCAGTCGTCCGTGCGATACCGATTCGCTGATTATTCTGGATAAATCCGCGGCACCGGTGATCATTCAGCATCCGCAGAGTGAAATCGCATACAGCCGCTGCGGCGGGCTGCGAAATCAATATCCTTCGCGGATGGTGCTGCACGGCAGCGATTCGCGCGGGCATAATGTGGAATTGGTCGTCACGCATCAGAATCTTATTGAGTCCAGCCCGTATCTGGTTCGCAACAGTTGTTCCGTGCAATTGCGCTCGCGCGGCAGCAAACGCTATCTCGGCGTGGGCATCATGGAAACCCTCAGCACCCGCGGGTTGACCTGGCCGATTATCAGTGATCTCGCGGCGCGGTCCATCCTGCAGGTTGCCGCCGACGACCCGCTCTGGCGGCAATAGCCTTCCCATCAAGGCAGCCGGCGGATTGTGCAATCAAAATTGGCCGCCGCGGTCAGGCTGGTAAAATGAATCTGCGCCATTGAATAGGCCGGCACACGCAACGTATTCCATCCGGACGTTTCCTCCACCTGTGCGCCCTGGGCGTTTAGAAAACGATACTGAAATTCCAGATACAGTTCACTGCCGGTTACATTACGCACCGGTATGGCAACATCCAATTGACCATCGCCGACGCGGCTTACGATCGGTTCATTGACCAGAATTTTTCCCTGCAGACTGTAGCTGGTCAAATGCACCTGCGGAAATGGATTCAGTGTGTTCTGATTGGGCACCACCGGCCCTTGACAGCCGGCAAGGGCCAGTATTCCGCTGAGGCAGAAGGCCGCCACAAGACTTATCGATGAACGTTTGACACGACCCTTGGGTAACATTGCACAGGCTCCTTGTAATCGATGCCACTTATTGCTGCGCCGGTTGTATCGGGGTTTCATGAACGGTTTTCACCTGGGTTTGTGTGCTTTGCGTTTGAACCCGGGTGGTGGTTTTAATGGTGGTGGTGCGTAACACCATCGGGCCGGTAATCTGCAGATCCACGGTATTATTCTGCAGGTCCACCGCCTTTAATCCGGTGGATACGCCGATTTCCTGTTTCAGAGCGGAATAAAAGTCATCCGGAGCGCCGTTGTATTCAACGGCCAGTCTGCCGTACGCGGTGGCGGTCGATCCCGTCATGCCGCGGTCAATAACCATCCGCACGCCGGGAACTTTCTGCATAAAATGTTTGATGGCCAGCACATCGTCAATGCTCCGGGCGTTGTAGATACGGATAATCAGCGGATTGTATGCGGTCGCGCTGCCGCCCCAGACCGCGGCAAGTTTCTGCATGATCTTGTCGGCCAGATAGCCGGTGTACATATTGATATTGGTTTTGCTGGCCGGCATCGGCATGTCCACATACGCGGCGGCCAGAACGCGTGCGTCCGTGGTGCTTACCGCCTGGGCTAAAAGTCGCACCGCGTTTCCAAACGAGGCCTGCTGCGTGGGAGCGGCCTGAATTTCAATCAGCACATCGGTTTGGAGCTGGTGCTTTAAAAGCGGCAATACCTTCGGATCACCATTCTGGAGCCGCAGGAAGCTTTCGCGTGACAGGACTTTTTGGGCCATGGATGGATCCTGTATATCCACTTGACCGTTGGCGTTAAGATATTCGATCATGGAAATTTGAATGGCGTCAAAATCTTCATTACCCAGATGGAACGTTCCGGCGGTGGCTCCGCCCTGACCCAGAAGCACCTCCACCATCATCCGCGGGCTGCGCTGTGCCTGATAGGCCTGCACATAAGCAGCCTCATCAGGCAGGGCCACATGTGTGCCGTATGGATTGCCCGTTACCGGTGTGCCGTAAGCATTGGAGGGCAGGGGTTTGGAATAAGCCTGCGGCTGATATGCCGCCTGATCTTGCGGCGAGGGAATCATAACATTCTGCAGGGGCTGCTGGCATCCCGCCAGCATGGTCATCAGCAGAACCGAAGCAATGATCGCAAAAGTCTTCATGGCCATAACCTCCAAAGGCGCAACCAGCGAAGGCCATAAGCCCAACCAGCCGCACACCATCATTTTACCCCATTAAACGCCCACCGCCACAACCCATTGCCCGGCCCGCAGCCCGGCGGGTTGCCGCCGGTCATCGGGGACGCGTTTAATGTTCAACATCGCCGGCTTTTGGGAGGTGCGTGAGCCGGGTAAAACACGCATCCCCCGACGCTTTTGCTGACGAGCCGATATGTTGCAAAGGCAGAGAATGCTGGGTATGCTCAGCGCAGTGAACTGACGCCGATGAAGGTAGGCGATATACACTGTTCAAGGATTCGGGCGGGTGATTGCACAAGAAAATGGTTTGCTTCCGATTGTGAATTTGGACGGTGCAGACCCTTGGAGCGAGGTTCTAACCGTTGCTTCGCCGCACCTCGATCAACGCGGTTTGGAGCGCATTAAAACTGCACTAGACGGACGAACGAAGAGCGTCGCGATTGAACGTCACTATATTGACAAAGACTACCGTGACACATTCACCAATTTTCATTCCAAGAAATTCAGCACCCCAGATTCCCGGTGTATTCGGCTTCATTTTTTTGGTAACCCCATTGACCACAAAGTTATCCGCGACGGCAAAAAACTACAGCAACATTATCTTGGGTATTCAGTGATTCGTCCCACGCGGCCGAATTGTGTTGGTCGCACCCTCTTGGAACCTGGCGCTTGCGCCCTTACGAATTGCCACATCAGCTTATGCACCGAGGAGGTCTCAATTCAAGGTGCCATTCTCAAGGTTTCCGGTTTTCCGTTTATAAGTCAAGATGCCGATGTTACGGTATGCGCACAATCAGCGCTATGGATGCTGGCTCGCTATTTCAGCAATCGATATCGAATACATCCCGAAATCTACCCATTTCGTCTGACCGATTTGACGCGGGATTTCTCTATAGGGAGGCTGATTCCCAGCGGTGGTCTGTACATTTGGCAGATGGCCGAAGCCCTCCGCCAGATCGGCTACGCACCGGTTATCTATGAGCGTCAGGGCTTTAGCGACAGCTTTGAACACTTGATGTACACATATATTGAATCAGGAATTCCCATCTTGGCCGCCTTCCATAATCACGTCGTTGTACTCTTCGGCCACCGGTCGGATTTTTCCGCGCCACCGGCTCCCGAGACAATGGCCCAGAAATTTTCTTTCTCATCACAATTCAACCGCGAGTTTGTCGGGAATGACGACAATGGATTTCCATATCAGATACTGGGAGTCAGACCAACCCCCAATGGAATTCCGCGAAACATTTCCGATGTGCAGCAGTTCATCGCCGCATTGCCCGAAAAGGTCTTTCTGCCGGCGGAAAGTTTCCAAACAGTGGTAACATCCATCTTGGATCGATCAGATGTTGGGTATAAGAAACTGTCGCCCAAAATCGCAACCAATATGCCAGTACTTCGACTGTTCTTAACAACCGGAAGATCCTTCAAAAAGGCACTTGGACAACGCAGTATGGGGAACATATCTGTGCAAGACGCTTATCGCAGCCTGCCATTACCACATTTTATTTGGGTTTGCGAAATTTCGCACCCAGGGATTTACCCAAACGAAGTGCTTGGTGAAATTATCTGGGATGCCACCCGAAATCCTTATGAACCCGACGGCTGGATAGCCGTACATTATCCTGAAGTGCTCATTCTTGATGCTGGATCAGCCCTGAATGGCAAGCAGAATCTATTGACTTTTCCTATTAATTCGTCTACTAATTATCCGATATTTGAGAGTAATTTAGTAAGGCCTTGATGATGACACATCAACTTGAACTTGTTCCGGATCAGAATAAGAAGTCCAAGCCGCTTTTTAAGAGTGAAGAGGCCTATCAGGAATTCCGTGCAAGTTTTTATAAACAGGTCAAGCCCGGGCTGGACCGGAACCGTGAGGCACGGCGGCTAAGTGAAGAGGCCGCCAGGCGGCACCTTGTTTATTGATGGTATCTCCATATTTAGGCGGAGTGCGTCCATATTTTTCCAAAGTGGTATCTGAAACTTGGCTGGCGGCAAACCGCTACATCTGTCATGCGGTGTCCCGAAGTGCATGATCAACCCACTTAATAAAGGCAGATACGGCTAAGGGCGCGGACTCTGTATCGCCTTGGAGACGCGCGAGCCAACACGCAGGCGTAATTCGAATCATGCGGTGAGCGTTTTTACGTGAATCCTCGCAATTGGCCGAACATTAACACGAAATTCCCGGCACCAAATGATCAATCCTCGCCTTTTGCCGCTTCCCGCCGTTGTATCGGATGGCGTTTAAGACTAAACTCAAAAGCGGTCGTGAAGGATTCTGGGTTGTCACTTTTGAGGGCCAAGGATGTTGCTGGAAAAAGTCATCAAACAAGGTAAATCCCGCCCGGGTGAAATGGCCATCATAGATGACCGTCGCACGCTTACCTTCGGCCAGTTGCGTCCGCCGGAACTCATTGACATTTGCCGGGACGCCGGCCTGAAAACCAATGCGGTGCGGAAACTTGCCCGACACGCAATTGATGATGCGCGGGCGGCGTAATGCGGATCAACGCGCAAAGTGTTGAGCCGCTGTGCCCCCGGTGACTCTGGTTGCCGCGATCACCCGAGGGGCGCATCCGAGTCGCATTGATATCGCCGACGCACGGCAGCAACAGAAAGGTCGCTAATGACGGAAAATCAACCACCAAAGGAAGGGCAACTGATTCTGTACCAGACGCCGCAAGGTACGGTACGCATTGAGGTGCTGTATCAGGCGGAGACATTCTGGTTAAGCCAGAAGAAGATCGCGGAGTTGTTCGGCGTTGAGGTTCCGACCATAAACTATCACCTGAAAATGATTTACGAGTCAGGAGAGTTGTCCCCAGAGGCAACTGTTAGAAAAATTCTAAGAGTTCAACGGGAAGGCCGTCGCGATATCATCCGGGAGATCGACTTCTATAACCTTGACGCCATCATTTCCGTTGGTTACCGCGTTAATAGCGCCAAGGCGACCGGGTTTCGCATTTGGGCTACGCAAACCCTGCACGAATTTATCACCAAGGGATTCGTTCTGGATGACCAGCGTCTGAAGCTCAACAAGCGTTTCGGCCCGGATTATTTCGACGAGTTGCTGGAACGTATCCGTGAAATTCGAGCCAGCGAGCGCCGTGCTTACCAGAAAATCGCTGACATCTTCGAACAGTGCAGCGCTGATTACCGCGGTAACAGTGATGAGACATTGCTGTTCTTCAAGATTGTCCAGAACCAGCTTCATTTCGCCGTAACCGGAAAAACGGCGGCAGAAATCATCCACGGACGGGCAGACAGCACCAAGGCTTTTATAGGCTTGACCACATGGAAAAACGCGCCCAAGGGGAAAATTCTTAAGAGCGACGTAGCCGTTGCCAAGAACTACCTCAGCCAGCAGGAACTTTCAAAGCTCAACCGGCTGGTTGGAATGTTTATTGATTTTGCGGAACTCAAGGCCTTGAACCAGCAGATTATGACCATGGAGGATTGGCTGGCCCAGACCGAGAAATTCCTGCGGTTTACCGATCAGCAGGTGCTCAAAACCGCCGGTAAAATTTCACATGAAATGGCGGTAGCCAAAGCACACGGAGAGTACGACAAGTTCCGCCCCGTGCAGGACCGGGCGTATGTTTCCGAATTTGATGAGAAGTTGGAAAAATATCTGAAAGGTGACAACACGCAGTGAAAACTTGATCAGTCGCCGAAGCGTGGCGCCAGGGCGTTATTTTATGATGACATTCACTCCAGGATGAACGCCTCATCCGACATTAACCCGTCCCGGCCCAGCTGCACCGGTGCCATTGCCCTCCCCGCAATCATCTGATCCGCGACCATCAGGAAGCTGCAGCAGCTTGCCATCCGGTCAACCGGCGCAACGGTCACGAACGATTAACAGATTCTGCCGCAGTTCCTCCCACTGCAGGTAATCGTTACGGAAGCCCGCAGGCTTCGTATCGCTTCGGAATGCCGGATGTTTTAGCCCGCGTGGCGACGTAATTTGTAAAAAGATCGCCCGGAATGGTTGCCACGCCTCATTGCCCGCCGTTGTATCGGATGGCATTTAAGACTAAACTCAAAAGCGGTCGTGAAGGATTCTGGGTTGTCACTTTTGAGGGCCAAGGATGTTGCTGGAAAAAGTCATCGAACAAGGTAAATCCCGCCCGGGTGAAATAGCCATCATAGATGACCGTCGCACGCTTACCTTCGGCCAGTTGCGGCACGGCAGTAATCTCATGGCGGGGCATCTGGATAAATTGGCCCGCGATGAAGAACGCATCGGCCTGCTGCTGCCGCAAAGCAGCGCATTTGTCGTAGCCTTCGGCGCTGTGCGCTGGTCGTCGCGCGTGGCCGTGCCATTGAATTATCTGTTGCGTCCGCAGGAACTCATTGACATTTGCCGGGACGCCGGCCTGAAAACCGTTCTCACGATCCATTATTTTGATGACCTTGCGCAAGCCTTAAAAGCTGCGGGGTTTCAAGTGGTATTCATGGAGGAACTCTCCTTCAAGAAAATTCCCTGGCCGCGCCGGATTCCGCACCGCAAGCCCGATGATCTTGCGGTCATTTTGTATACCAGCGGAACCAGCAGTTCACCCAAAGGCGTCATGCTTACCGCCGGCAATCTGGATTCCAACGCCGCTGATGCCATTGCCCATGCCCAGTTCAGTCAGCAGATGACATTTCTCGGCGTATTGCCGATGTTTCATGCATTGGGACTTATGGCGGGATTTTTAGTGCCGCTGAGCCTGGGCTGCCGGATCATTTATCAGGCCCGCTTCAGCCCCGCCGCCACGCTGGAACTCATTGCAAAAAACAAAATTCAGGTGCTCGTCGCGGTACCAACCATGTACGCCCTGCTGGCCAACTGTAAAAGTGTTTCCCGCGAAAGTCTCTCCAGCGTCATGTACGCCATCAGCGGGGGGGAACCTCTGCCGCTGGCGCTGCTGGAAAAATACCGGACGGATTTCGGTATTGATATGCTGGAAGGCTTCGGCCTGACGGAAACTTCGCCGATGGTCAGTTTTTGCGTGCCTTGGGCACACAAGCCTGGCAGTGTCGGCAAGCCGCTGCCCAATGTGGAACTGCGGATCGTTGATGAAATGGAAAAGCCGCTGGGGCCGAATCTGGATGGAGAACTTTGGATTCGCGGCAGAAATGTCATGAAAGGATATTTGAATAAACCCGATGAAACCGCGGCGGTGCTTACTGCCGACGGCTGGTTTAAAACCGGAGACATCGCACGGATCGATCAGGATGGATTTCTGTTTATAACAGGGCGAAAAAAAGAATTAATCATCATGGCGGGTGAAAAAATTGCGCCCTACGAAATTGAGGAAGTGATCCGGCAGCACCCGGCGGTGCTTCTTACAGCGGTTGTCGGCGTAAAAGATCCCCAGCGCGGCGAGGTACCGGTGGCGTTTATTCAATTGGAACCGGGCCTTACCGAAAAGCCCACCGCCCAGGAAATTCGTGTGTTTGTCCGGCAGCGGCTGGCCCCGTATAAGATGCCCCGGGATGTCTATTTTGTCGATGAAATGCCGCGATCGCCCACGGGAAAAATTCTGAAACGGGCATTATGTGTGCCGCCGCCCGAAGCGGTTGCCCAGATAAACGGGTAATCCGACTGTGCGTTTCCACCGCGGTGGTCACCGGAACTCATTGGGTGCGTCATCATGCCAGCCCAGGTGACTGACGGACCGGAAACCCGGTTTATTGACATTAGCGAAATATTGTGCCGCGCTCAGCGGTTTGAATGCCCGTGCGGTTGAGAATGCCGCGCCGCCGCAGCCCGTGAACCCCATCGTGCGCCCGCCCCGGCGGACGCAGGGTCTTTTAGTTTTCCGGAATTCCGACCAATTTGAGCGCCTTATGCACCTTGACGGAGTGGTGTCGGAGTGCGGCGGCGATATTCTGCCATCCGTGCAGTCGCAGCAGATTCAAGACGGAAT
>JAJZJL010000010.1 GCA_021810145.1 Planctomycetota bacterium
TGCCGGGCGACCCCCGCGGCTACGTATCCAACACGCTGATGAAAAATGGGCGCTATACCTCCAGGCGAAGCCAGCATGGTGAGCCTGTCTCCCGCGACAACCCGCACACGTTCGCCGCCGCAAAAAAGGCCCAGCAGCATGAAACCGTCTGGTTGCTGCCGCAGCAGGCCTTTACTGTCGCGGAAGCAATGAAAAACGCCGCGGCCGCGCGAAACTGGCATATTATCCGCGCCGCGGTGATGGCCGGCCATGTTCATACGCTCACGGCCAACTGCCCTGATGACGGTCCGGCGGTGCGGCGCATTCTCAAGGGTGTCTCCACCGCCGCACTCTCTGCCGGCGCTGGCCACCCCGGCCGGTGGTGGACACGCGGCGGAAGCGGCCGGTACTTGCACAGCCAATGCTCCTTAGACGCAGTGGAAGAATACATCCGCAACCAACGTGCAATACTCTGCGAAATCATCAATATGCGCGTAATCCCTCACCCCACCCGCTGACGCCCGGCAATGCCCGCGAGCTGATCGCGCTGCAGCGCCGATTCTTTTTGCGAGCCGCTGGATTTATTCCAGCGGTCCGCCGGCTCTCGCCATTTAATTCGCCGCGCCGTCCCTGTGAATTCCCACCGCAAGTCCGCGGACGAAGCGACCACGAAACTCAACGAGAAGCTGGATGAAGCCAGCCGCATCGTGGGTCTAATCGCCAATACCGGAATGGCGGGGCATTATCAAATCATCGCAAACCGGGAGTGGAAGTGGATGTGGATAATGCGATGGGTAGCGGGACTTTTTTTCCTGGGTGCAATCGCAGCTATCGGGCTCTTAATTTGGATGGTTCATTCGGCACAGGTCGACTGGGAAATGGTGGTCTTCCGCTTCGCGCTGGTGGTCGTTGTGCTCGTCCCGGCACTCTACTTTGCCCGCGAATCAGCGCGGCATATGCAGCGGGAGGCACACAATCGCCGTATCGAACTGGAGCTTTCAGCGCTTCAGCCTTTCATTGCGCGGCTGCCGGATAAGGAAGCGCAGGAAATTATCAAGAAGAAGGCGGACCAATATTTTGGACAGGAGCCGCCCTCGGACCAGGACGATGCCTACCTGTTGAAAAGCGTCTCACTGCGCGGAGACCAGGTGCTCAAGATTTTGACTAAAGTGCTTGCGGCATGGCGGGGAAAGTAGCCATTCGCCCCCCATCCTACCGGAGGAAATCCCCTCGCACCGGGACCGCCCTGGCGGAGTTCTGGAGCATATCATGTGCTACAATGAATGTGCCCAAGACCACCTCCGTGCGATTTCGGGTATAATAGCGGCTGCTTAATGCGTTGTTGTGATACCTTTTGGAAATCCACGCGCGTGCCCCTGGCGCGGAAAAATCTTCAGGGGTGGATTCGGTATCCGGGAGTTCAGAATGATCAGCATGCAAGAGGTTCTGCGACGACGTGATGATATTCTGGCGGCGGCGCGGCGAAATGGTGCCCATGACGTACGAATATTCGGGTCTGTGGCCCGCGGGCAGGCGGACGCATCATCGGACTTGGATATTTTAGTACAATTCGATCCAGACCGGACTCTTTTTGATCACGGGGAACTGGTGATGGACTTACAAGACATGCTGGGAGTGCATGTGGATGTACTCGATGTGGATGGCCTGCGTCCGCGATTTCGTCACCACGTCATGAAAGAGGCGGTACCGCTGTGAGACCAACCCGGCTGCTATTGCAGGACATCCTCGATTCGATTGATGAGGTAGTGCAATCCACACCCGCATCGGTGACGGAGTTCGAGAACAACAAATTTCTGCAGTCACACATCCTTCGGCATATCCAAATTATCGGAGAAGCCGCGTGGCGGCTCCCGGAATCACTGCGCAATGCCCATCCTGCGGTGCCGTGGAGGCGAATAGCGGGAATGCGGCATGTACTGGTGCATGATTATTTCGAGGTCAATTGGACTCGTGTTTTCAAAACCGCTCGTGAAGATGTTCCCGCTCTTCAACCGCAATTGCGGAAAATTCTCGAGGCATTGCCGTCGGAATTCGGCGGCCCTGAATAATCTGACATAAGGCCTTCACCGCCTCCGGTCGCCCATCTCTACGCCGATGGTCCCGATGAAGATCGGGAGAACCGAACCAGAATTCGCCCACATCTTAAGCACCTTTCCGCTGGTACCGCAGGAAGCAAAGGGTGCGGCCCTGGCGGAATTCAAACGCCAATCGCGCTGATGCCACCACACCCCCGCCGATCCCGCGAGCCGCTGGGTTTATTCCAGCGGTCCGCGGGCGCTCGCCATTTTATTTGGCCGGGCCGTCCCTGTGAATTCCCGCCGCAAGCTGGGGGCCAGGCAGGCCTTCGGTGGGCTGCGGGAGCGAGCGTGGCGGAGAAACGATTATTTCCTTGCAATCAAGTCCCCCCCTGACCCCGATGAGAATCGGGAGGGGGAATTCTATGGTCGTTGTGTGCGGACATGATGTAAATATTGTCGCTGGCCCCGTTCGTGACAACGGCCGCGGATTTCCATCACGCGGCTGCGGGGGACGGGGGTATTGCCATCGTCGCGGCGGTGGAGCGCGTCAGTGCGACTTTGCAGGCGGCTTCGCGGGCGGGACATAGGGAACCGCTCGCGAGCGCACACTTGCGCCGGGATTCCACATGTTTTCCTCGTGCGGCAATTGCGTTAACGACTGGTACACCAGGTGCACCTTGTTCAAGTGAGATCTTTCGTTGCGCGGCACCGGGATCATTGTTTTCGGTGCCGACGGACCGGTGAAGTTAAAGCAGTCGTACATGTCGTTGGCCCGCAGATCGCGCAAAGTCAGGTTCTTGAGGTGCCAGCGCGTTTCGATGAATTTCAGCACGGAGGTGAAATCGTAGGTGTAATGGGATATGTAGTGCTGCTTCGCATAAGGTGATATCACGATCATCGGAACGCGAAATCCGTAGCCGTAGGCGTCCACTTCCGGCGGCGGGACCTGGTCATAAAAGCCGCCGTAGTCATCCCAGGTCAGGAAGATGACGCTGTCGTGCCAGTAACGGCTTTGCATGATGGCGTTGATCAGGCGGGTGGTGTACCACATGCCCTGCCGCACCGGTTCGGGTGGGTGCTCGCTGTCCTGAAAATCAGGAATAAGCCAGGAAACCTGCGGCAGGCCGCCTTTCTTGAGTGCGTTGTAAAACTTTGCCTGCGGCATGAGGTGGGCCATGAGCTTGGGATTATCCCGAATCTCCTTAAAGCCGGGCATGGGATTCCACAGCGTGAACGTTTTCGGGCTGGGATAAGCCAGGTTGGCCAACGACGCATTGATCCGCCGGGCGTTTGGTGGCAGCGGCTGGGTTTCGACGTAATAGCCCCAGCTCACATTCTGGCCGGTGAACCTCTTGACGATGGAAATGAAATCGAATCCGTCGTGGTCGCCCGTTTTCTTTCGCAACGCCGCCAGCGAGCCGATGTTGTTGAGTTCGCGGGATTGCGCAGCCACCGTGTAAACATGGTTGGGGGAGCTGCCGCTCATTTCGGAGGAAAAGAAGCGGTCGCACAGCGTGTAATTGTGGGCGTAAGTCCAGTAATTGGGGATATCCTTCCGGTCATAATATCCCATGGTGTACGGGGTACCTTCAGCCCAGACGAACCCGTCCATTCTTCCGCTGTCGTAGCAGGCATGGGCGGATTCCCAACTGTGGTGAAGGTCGATCAACGGCTGGCCGGGGGGCATATGAAAAGGCCTGACACTCGGGTGGCCGCCGGGGCGCTTGGCCAGACAGGTGTAGGGTGGGATGCCATTGGCACCGGGAAACGTGCCGAAATAGTTGTCGAAGGAATGGTTTTCCTGAATGATCCAGATAACGTGGTGTATCTTGTCCATGCCCTGCGGAGCCGCGGGCGAACGGGCAGCGGATCGGGCACCCGAAAAGCCGATGCCGATCAGTGCTATCGCCACGGCCAATAATGCTGTGATTCGAGGATTAAAATTTGAAGCCATCACATATCCTCCATGCGATAAAGCCACGCGGTTGCAAACGGTGTTCCGTTTCGATAATGGTACACAAACAGAACAGATGACGGCCTGATCATACACTTTTGATTATCCCAGTCAATACCGCGGTCAAACGATTGTCAAGCCCAATTTAAAATGGACTTGCCCATAAACGATGGCCACGGGGCGGGGTTCATGAAGGCCGGTCGTACACGCGCCGTGGCCGTCCGACCGGCTGGTGGCAGCCGAGGCAATTGACATAGCCAACGGCCATAACCTTGACTTTGTGCTGGTCGAATTGCGTTCTGCGAATCGTGACGGCATCCCGCGAAACCCAATGGTGCTGATTTTTTTATTCGTGCCGCAAACCACGGATGTGACGTGAATGTTGCCGCTGGCCCCGTTCGTGACAACGGCCGCGGATTTCCATCTCGCGGCTGCGGGGGACGGGGGTATGATCGCAATCTTGCATCCTTGGTGTTCGTTCGATGAACCGCGTCTACCATTCAATAATGGGATATGGGAATCGGTTGCCGAACGCTCAATGCTCCGCATGCAAATTCGCCATCAATTCAGCCACATCGGCGAATCTTTTGCCCTTGCCAGCTTCAAGCTCGGCGATCACGTTGCGGCGAAATGGCATCGGGCACCTGATATCCTGTACGGACATCACTTAAGGCCCTGCAGAATTAACATACCGCCGGTGAAAATCAGGCCCAGGTAAACGCAGCGGTAAAACAGTTCGCCCCGCAGGCGGCGGTTGAGATGCCGCCCGATCACAATCGCAATGAACATGCCGGGGAGCGAAAATATGAAGTAGCGTGTCACGGGGGCCGCCCAAAGGCCCATTGCCGCATAGGCAATCAGGACGGCAAGACTTACCGGAAGAAAATATCCCTGAAATGTGGCGCGCAAATGTTGCGGTGACCAGCGGCGTAAAGCGGCATATACCACCAGTGGCGGCCCATTGATACCATAAGCCCCACCCAGAACCCCGGCCAGAAAGCCCACCCCCAGCAGCCACCGTCGATGATCAGTCTTGAGATGTCCGAGAGATTTGGCCGTCAACAGGTATATGGCAAAACAGGCGATGACAAAACCGAGAATGATTTTTACATATTTGTTATCTATTTTTAACAACAGCAGCAACCCGAAGGGAATGCCGAAAAGCGAAGCCGGGACCAGCCAGGCGACGCTTCGAATATGCACACTGCTCCAGTCCTGTGCCAGCACAACCGCCGCCACCGTGACTGAAACCATCACCGCCAGAGGCGCAGCAACCAGCACCGGTATACGCAGGGCCAACAGTGGCACGGCAACCAGAGCTTCGCCGAAACCCAATGTGGAGCGGATCAACGTTGCCAGAAAAATGACGATAAGCACATAAACCGTCGTCGCATCGATCACGTGTGGCATGCTCCGTTTATGCGGCGTTCAAGCCGGAATCTGGGCGGCAAATTTCTGGCGAAATTCATCCAGTGATGCGATGCCCGGCGGGAGTTCGGCCTGATCGATTAATAAAATGGGTATGCCATCGCGAATGGGATATCGCAATCCGCCCACCTCGCTGACCAGAAAATCACCTTCTTGCCGAAGGCGGCTTCGGGTTAACGGGCAAACCAGAATTTCAAGCAATTCCGGATCCAACATTTCGGCTCCTACGGCTGGGGTTACTGTGCACAGCTTACCAACCGTTACATGCTACCGATAAAGCGAACGGTGGTCTACCTGGTACGTTCAGGCAATCGGCCGGGGCGGCTGGCGCTGAAATTTCGGCAGCCGGGCCGACGCGTTTGGAATTTGGAAACTGGAACATGGAACATGGAACATGGAATCTGGGATCTGGGATCTGGAATCGCTGCGCTTTGAACAGGTTCTGAATTGTTATCCACAGATTTCTCAGATTACGCAGATTCAGCGCATTGGTCATTGATCACTGCTGCCTCGAAACAACAGCGAGCAGGCTCGCCGGCTTAACCGGATTCACTGAACCTACTGATAATACTGACCCATACGGGCTAATACCGACTGATACTGTCATTGCTTATTGATCATTGATCATTGGCACCCGGTCATTGCTCATTGGACTGTGGCAGCGGCCCGCTTGGCCAAAGCCATTGCCGGGGCTGCTTAAATACCGAGAGGCCCCAAACAAGTTTGACTTTCAGGATTATGTAGACAATAATGTCCTCATGCGTGTAATTAAGAGATCCAAGCTCGACGATTTCTTCAGATCGCATCCGCAAGGCACAAAACCTCTTTTGAGATGGTACGATATCGTCAGGAAGACTCGTTGGTCGAGCTTTGCCGAGATGCGACGGACGTTTCCGGCGGCTGACGAAGTAACAGTAAACAGCGGACGAAAAGCCGTTGTATTTAACATTAAAGACGGCTACCGCTTAATTACCGCCGTTCATTATGACAAGACCGTTAAGGATCGGAACAACATAAAAAAAGCGGTCGAAGGCAAGATTTACCTGTTCTTCTTCCTGACACATACCGAATATGATAAGAATCTATGGAAGGCGCAGCTATGAATACGACAACCACATTGATCTTTGCGGAAATGCCAAAGGACTACCCGGGCCTGGTCATGAATTTTATGCCCAAGGCAATTCATGATAATGTCGATTACGAGAATACATTGGAGGTGATCGATACGCTCGTCGGCCACGAACTTACCGATGAGCAGGAATTATATCTCGATACGCTTTCGACACTGGTGGACGCCTACGAGAATGAGCACTATGCAATGGAAACCCATGGCATGTCTCCAGTAGAGGCACTGAAGTTCCTGATGGAACAGCATGACATGACTGCCGATGATATCGGCAGGCTGTTGGGCGAGCGGACGTTGGGGTCTAAAATATTGCGTCGCAAAAGGAAGATCGGTCTGAAATATGCCAGGACATTGGCCAAAAAATTCGCGGTCGACGTGAGCGTTTTTATTCGCTGATGGTCGGCCCCGATCCGGCGATCCAATTGCCAGGCCCGTCCCGGTGCGACGGGACAGGTTCTGAATTGTTATCCACAGATTTCTCAGATTACGCAGATTCAGCGCATTGGTCATTGATCATGCTCCCTCGAAACAACAGCGAGCAGGCTCGCCGGCTTAACCGCATTCACTGAACCTACTGATAATACTGACCCATACTGACCAATACTGTCATTGGTCATTGCTCACTGGTTGTCGCAAGGACGCATTGCGGGTTCGCGACTTGGGCAAAAAAAGGGCACCGCATTTGTGGTGCGGTGCCCGGTGTGAGGTTCGGTTATTTCTTTACGACGGATATGGGGCGACAATCAGGTGCCCATATCATGGCTGGAGAGATACTTTTTCTGCAGGGTGGTGAGTTTATCAATGGAGATGCCCATGGATTGCAGCTTTAACGCGGCCACCCATTCATCAACGCTCTTGGGCACTTCATGAACCTGGTTGGTAAGTTTAGCGCGATGCTTGATGGACCATTCCGTGGCCAGAGCCTGCACCGCGAAGCTCATATCCATTACCGAAGCCGGGTGGCCATGTGCGGCGGCGAGGTTAATGAGGCGACCTTCACCAAGCACCAAGATGCGCTTGCCATTTTTCAGGGTGTATTGGTCCACAAATTCGCGCACGCCGCGGTTGATTTTTTTGGATTCTTTTTTCAGAGCTTCCAAATCCAGTTCCACGTTGAAGTGGCCGGAGTTGCATACCACCGCATTATCCTTCATTTGCCGGAAGTGCTCCATGCGGATTACGGCGATATTACCGGTGACGGTGACGAATACATCGCCGACTTTAGCCGCCTCGCTCATGGGCATGACCCAGAAGCCGTCCATGGTGGCTTCAATGGCGCGGATGGGGTCAATTTCCGTGACAATGGTATTGGCACCGAGGCCGCGCATGCGGGAGGCCACGCCCTTACCGCACCAGCCGTAGCCGCAGACAACCACTTTTTTACCGGCAACAAGATGATCGGTAGCGCGAATAATACCGTCAATGGTGGATTGACCGGTTCCGTAGCGGTTATCAAAAAAGTGTTTGCACTGGGCGTCGTTGACGGCCACCACCGGGAATTTCAGTATGCCATCTTTTTCCATCGCCCGCAGCCGAATCACACCGGTTGTGGTTTCTTCCATGGAAGCAATCACGCCCGGAGCCAATTCCTTGCGCGACGAATGCAGCAGGCTGACAAGGTCCGCACCGTCATCCATGGTGATGTTGGGCTTGATATCCAGGGCAGTGTTCATGTGCCGATAGTATGTTTCCCGGTCTTCACCCTTAATGGCATAAACGGAGATACCGAAATCTTTTACCAGCGATGCGGCATTATCATCCTGTGTGGAAAGGGGGTTGCTGGCGCACAAGGCAAGCTTGGCACCGCCGGCCTGAAGCGTGCGGGCAAGATTGGCCGTTTCGGTGGTAATGTGCAGGCACGCGGCCATGCGGTACCCGGCAAGGGGCTTTTCTTTGGCAAAGCGTTCGCGCACCATGGCAAGAACGGGCATATCTTTATCCGCCCATTCAATACGCTTTTTGCCTTTTGCCGCGAGCGACAAATCTTTGACATCGTGTTTGACCGTCATGAGGAAACTCCTGAAAAAAAAATAAGGGCTGCAGTTAAAGCCCCGATACATCCAGCGGGCGACTTGCCCGCATAACAAACAAATCCGGCACGGCGGTACGATCCTGCCGTGACCGTGTTTTACGCGCTGCCAGCGTGTGCCGGCGAATATGAACGAAACCCGCGTGCGACAGCATTTCCGTCATCTGTCCGGGGGCAAAGCCCATCCAGCGATGGCCCATCTGCTCTCTGAACATTTCCACTTCGTGGGGCATCAGGTCCACGATCAGAAGAAATCCGCCGGGCTTAAGCACGCGGAAAATATGGCCCAATGCCCCGCGAACATCCTCCACATGATGCAGCACCAGGCTTATCAGTGCCATATCCAGCGACTGAACTTCCGGCGGCAACGATTCAAGCCGGCCCGACAGAAGCGTTACATTCTGCAATTCCAGCGTTCTGATACGACTTTTGGCGGCACGCAACATCGCGGGGGATGGTTCCACGGCAAAAACCTGCCGGACATGCGGTGCCAGCAGCGCCGCCATGGTTCCGGTGCCCGCTCCCAGATCACCGACAATCCAATCGGGGTTCAATGCCGCGAGCATGGCTTCCAGATGAAAGCTTTCCCCGAACCACTGGGTGCGGATGGTATCCCACTGCGGAGCGCTGGCATTGAAAAAATCGGGATTCTGCCGCTGACGTTGCTCCAGCACGCGCAGCAATCGTTCTTCATCGGCCTGTACCTGCTCATCGTGCGCCAGATAGTCTCTGGCCAGGGCGCGCAACTGCCGAACGGCCGATGGACCGGTTGAAGAAGCCAGACGATAAAACATGGAAGTGCCGTCACGACGACCATCGACAACACCGGCCTCCACCAGATTTTTGATGTGGCGGCTGACGGTGGATTGCGGCAACTTCAGCGCCTGGGCCAATTCGCCCACGCGCAACCCCGGCCCGGCCGCGTGCTCCAGAAGGCGGATAATACGGCAACGCATGGGATCAGCCAGTGTGCGCAACGTATCCACCCAGCGCCGAACGGTAGGCAGTTCGGCGGCCTTGGCGGGAGTACTGACTGGCAATGATCCGTTCATCCGGATAGAATGATAATTACTTGGGCGGCGATTGGCAAGCGCCGTGCGAACCGGTGGCTGAGGGCGGAACGGTAAACCCGCCGGAAAGTTATGCCAGGGTGATCGGGTGGATCAAAGTTCCACCCGCGTCTGGCCGATAATGATGGCAATGGGTCGGCCTGAGACCGGCATTGGCTTGAGAAAGTCCCCGATCAGGCGCTATGATGACGACTGCGAAAGAGCCTTGCGGCCCGAAAGATGAATGAAGGATTGAATCGCGTGAATGTTTATCCGCTGAAATTTTCCCCGGTATTTCAGGAACGTATCTGGGGCGGACAGAAAATCCGCCAGAATCTTGGCCGGCCCGTACCGCGCGATATGCACAAAGCTCGGATTGGCGAAGCTTGGGAATTGGCTGATCTGCCCGCCGGGTCGGTGAAGGTTGATTCCGCGGGCGCTGCGGCGGATGGCAGCCTGTCGAGCCGCATTATCAATGGGTCGCTGGCAAAGCAAACCCTGCATGAGGCCATCACAGCCCACGGCGCGGACATCATGGGCCGCGCCGCCGGGAAGTACAGCCACTTTCCGCTGCTGATAAAATATCTCGATGCGGCAGCGGACTTATCGGTGCAGGTACACCCCAACAAAAGCTATGCGGAAGCACATCCTGAAGCCCATCTGAAAAGTGAAGCCTGGTATATTATGGAAGCTGCGCCTGGCGCCAAAATATATAAGGGCGTTAAACCCGGCGTAACGCGCGATATGTTCGCGGCGGCGTTACAGGCGGGAACGGTAGACCGGCTTCTGCAGGCGGTGCCGGTGCATGCGGGCGATTGCCATTTTCTTGAATCCGGCACGGTCCACGCGCTGGGAGCGGGGGTACTGGTGGCGGAAGTGCAAACCCCCAGTGACACGACCTTCCGTGTTTTTGACTGGAATCGCCTGGGGCCGGATGGGAAATCCCGGACGTTGCACATCAAGGAGGCACTGGACGTTATTAATTTTGCGCCATCTGCGCCGACGCCTCCGCAGAGACGCCATTATCTTGTCGATGATACGGTTGTCAGCGAACTGGTCGCATGCGATTATTTTTCCATCCATCGCTTGACGGTACCGGAGGGAAGCCAGACCTTGCCGCCGCAGTGGCTTCAGGAAAAGCCTGAAGTCTGGATGTGTCTCTCCGGGCAGGGCGTGCTGGAAATAGCGGACGCGATGCCCCTGGCATTTGCGCCGGGTGAAACCATATTAATTCCCGCCACCGCCCGGCAGATTCGCCTGCGCGTGGTCAGCGAATGTACGGTGCTGCGGGTTCAACTGCCATGATCAGGAAGATTCCCGGTACGCGAAAATGCCCTGCGGTGCCGTGGTGCGCCAAGCCGGGAAAAGTCGGCACCGCGCGAGGCGGACAATGCTTGGCGCCCCCGAGGACGATGGAGAAGTTTTTTTCGTGCCCGGCATGTTACGCGGGAAACGGATGATTGGATAACGCAATGAAAGTACGCTTACAAAAATTCATGGCTGATTGCGGCGTTGCCGCCCGGCGCAAGTGCGAACAATTGATTATGGAAGGACAAGTACGGGTCAACGGGCAGGTGCCGATGAAATTACCGGTGCTTATTGATCCCCAGAAAGATACCATCACCGTGGGCGATGACGTTGTGGAAGCCCTGCAGCCGGAAAAGCCGGTGTATCTGCTGCTGTATAAACCCAAGGGCGTGCTGGTAACGCGCAACGATCCGGCGGATCGAAAAACCGTGCATGAACTGCTGCCCGGCGTGACGGCCCGGCTTTTCCCCGTGGGTCGGCTGGATATGGATTCACGGGGGCTGGTATTGATGACCAATGACGGGGAATTGGCCAACGCCATATCGCATCCGCGTTATGGCGTGGAAAAAACATACGTCGTGACAGTGGATGCCAGGTTAACGCCGGAAGCGGTGGAACGGGTGCGTAAAGGGATATGGCTGGGCGCTCCAGACGGCGGCCGGGCCATTCGCGCGGAGGGTTTTGCGTTGCGGGTTCTGTCGCGGCAGCGTGGCAAGACGATTCTGGAAGTTAAAATTGCGGAAGGGAAGAACCGGGAATTCCGCCGCGTGCTGGCTCGTTTCGGATATCGTGTTCATGATATGTTCCGCGTGGCGATTGGGGAAAAAATCACGGCGGCGGGTTTAAATCCGGGCGAATTTCGGCCGCTGTCGCCGAAGGAAGTGCAATGGCTGCGCACCGTCAGTTCGCCGGAGTATCACGATCAGCAGCGTCAGGCCACACAAAAGTGGTATGAACGCAAGGAAATGGAAAAGGAACGCAAACGGCTGGAAAAGCAATCGGTGGAAAAAGCGGCTCTGAGCCGCCCCACTTCGGCGGCCACCCGGCCGGCCGGAAGATTTGCCGCGGGAAAAGGGCGGAACGTGCGGCGCGCCCACCCGAGATAACATAAACCGGCAGGCCGGCGCCGGGCCGCACATGAACAGAGAATTATGAGTAACAAAACAGAAAAACACGATATATCCAGGCTTCCGCAAGGTCCGGTCGGACCGATGGAAAGCCACCCGTTTCTTGATGTGCTAAAACAGCGCGTGATGGTGTTTGACGGCGGTCTGGGCACGCAGATATTTGCGGCCAATCTGACGCTGGCGGATTTTAACAATCTGGAAAACTGCCCCGAAGTGCTGGTGTTATCCCGCCCGGATGTCATCCAGAGCATTCACGAATCTTATTTCGCCGCCGGATCGGATACGGTGGAGACCGATACATTTGGTGCCAGCAAAATCGTGCTGTCGGAATTTGGCTTGCAGGATCAGTGCCGGGAAATTAACCGAAAGGCGGCGATTCTGGCCCGTAACGCGGCCAATAAATTCGCCACACCGGATCGCCCGCGTTTTGTCGCCGGATCCGTCGGCCCGGGCACCAAAGCCATCACGCTGGGCAACACCACCTTTGATATCATGCACGATTCCTATCTGGAGCAGGTTCGTGGCCTGCTGGATGGCGGCGTCGATGCGATACTCATTGAAACCTGCTTTGATCTGCTGCAGGCGAAGGTCGCGGTCATTGCGGCGGTGGACGCGATGCGGGAAGCGCGCCAGCGCGTGCCGATCATGGTGCAGGTGACCATGGAAACCGTCGGCACGATGTTGCTGGGCACGGAAATCAATGCCGTCATTACCACACTGGAAGCTCTGCCGGTGGATGTTATCGGCATGAATTGTGCCACCGGACCGGAGCTTATGCGCCCGCACGTTGAAGCGCTGAGCCAGAATTGCACGCGCTATCTGTCGGTGCAGCCCAATGCGGGCTTGCCGGTACTGCATGAGGGCCGCACGCATTTTCCACTTGGCGCCGCCGAACTGGCGAAGGCCCATGTGGAGTTTGTGCGGCAGTTTGGCGTGAATATTGTCGGCGGCTGCTGCGGCACCACCCCGGAACATATTGCGGCGGTCGCCGCGGCGGTGGCGGATATAAAGCCCGCGGTCCGCAGCGTCTTCGGCCGGAAAATCGATGCCGCCCACGCCACGGTTTCATCGTTGTATAATGCGGTTGACGCCCGGCAGGACAACTCGATTCTCATTATCGGCGAACGCACCAATACCAATGGTTCCAAGAAATTCCGCGATTGCCTGCTGGCCGCCGACTGGGATACGCTGGTGGCCATCGGGCGCGAACAGGTTAAGGAAGGTTCGCATGTTGTGGATGTCTGCGTGGATTATGTCGGCCGCAACGGTCTGCCGGACATGACGGATATTGTCCGCCGGTTCGCCAAAGAAGTCACCGTCCCGCTGATGATTGATTCCACGCAGTTGGACGTCATTGAAGCCGGTTTGCAGGCGGCCCCGGGCAAGTGCATTGTCAACTCCATTAATCTGGAAGACGGCGAAGAAAAACTCGCTCGCATGGCGGCATTGCTGAAACGCTATGGAGCGGCGATCGTGGCCGGCACCATTGACGAAGACAAAACCGAGGCCATGGCCAAAACGGCTGATCGCAAAATTGAAATTGCCCGCCGGCTTTATGATCTGCTGGTGAATAAATACGGCATTCCGGAAACGGATATCTATTTTGATCCGCTGATATTCCCCATTGTCACAGGACAGGAAGAAGTCCGGCGGCTGGGACTGGAAACCATTGAGGGAATCCGCCGTATCAGCGAGCAATTGCCCAATTGCCATACCACGCTGGGACTTTCCAATGTTTCGTTTGGTTTAAAACCCTACGCCCGATTGGTATTAAACAGCGCATTTTTTAATGAATGCGTGAAAGCCGGCCTGACCAGCGCCATTGTTCACGCCAGTAAAATTCTGCCGCAGAATAAAATTGAACCGGAGCATTACCAATGGGCGATGGATCTGATTTATGACCGGCAGCGCGAGGATTATAAACCGCTGCAACTGCTGACGAATCTCGGCGCGCCGGCCAAAGTGGCTCAAGCCACGGAACAACTGCCGCTGGAAGAAAAGCTGCGCCGGCACATCATTGACGGCGATAAACAGAAGTTGCCGCAGCACCTTGACGAAGCCATGAAGAAATATGGTCCGCTGGAGATTATCAACGATCATCTTCTGGCGGGAATGAAAGTGGTGGGCGATTTATTCGGCAGCGGGCAGATGCAGTTGCCGTTTGTGCTCCAGAGCGCGGAAGTGATGAAGGCGGCTGTCGCCTATCTGCAGCCTTTTATGCCCAAAAGTGAAGGCCAGAGCCGCGGCCGAATGGTTCTGGCCACCGTCAAAGGCGATGTGCATGACATTGGCAAGAACCTGGTGGATATTATTTTATCCAACAACGGATACACGGTTTATAATCTGGGCATCAAACAGCCGATTGCCAATGTCATTGAGGCGGCCAAAGAACATAACGCCCAGATCATCGGGCTTTCCGGCCTGCTGGTGAAATCGACGCTGGTAATGCGCGATGATTTGCAGGAACTCAACCGACTGGGAATTAACACTCCGGTGATTCTGGGCGGCGCGGCGCTGACGCGCGGTTATGTGGAAAAGGACCTGCGCGACATTTACAAAGGGCCGTTGTTTTACGGCAAGGATGCCTTTGAAGGCTTGCGCGTCATGGATCATATTGCCACTGGAAAAATTGCGGAGATGCTTGTTGCCACGGGAGAATCCGCTGATCGCGCCAAAGATCGCTGCGGCGGCGGCGTGGCGGTAACGTCTGCCGCGGAAACTGACGCGGAAAAGCCGGCCGTCAGCACCGCCGATTTTGCAATTTCCGGCATCAAGCGGGATGCGGCCGTTCCGCCATTGCCGTTTTATGGATCACGGGTGGTCAAAGATATTCCCATTGACGCGGTTTTTCCCTACATTGATGAAGTGGCTCTTTTCCGGGGTCAATGGCAGTTCAAAAGCGGGATCATGCCACGCGATGAATTCCGCAAATGGACGGAAAGTCATGTGCGGCCTATTTACACGCGCATCAAGCAAAAATGCCGGGATATGAACCTGCTGAAGCCGCAGGTGGTTTACGGCTACTTTTGGGTTCAGGCGGACAAGAATGATCTGATTGTGTATGCCGAGGATAAAAGAACCGAACGGTTGCGTTTTCATTTTCCGCGCCAGATTGGCCGCAAGCGCTGGTGCCTTTCGGACTTTTTCCGCCCGGTGGAATCCGGCGAGATGGATGTTCTGGCCATGCAGTGTGTGACCGCGGGACCGGATGTGGCACCGTATGAAAAGCAGCTTTTTGAGCAGGGCGATTTCACCGAATATCTGTATATTCACGGCATCGGGGTGCAGGTTGCCGAAGCGTTGGCCGAGATGTGGCACAAACGGGTGCGGCAGGAATTGGGTATTGCGGATAAAGATGGCTCAACAATGCGCGAGATTTTCGCCTGTCATTTTCAAGGTTGCCGCTACAGCTTTGGTTACCCGGCGTGTCCGGATTTACAGGACGAAAATAAGCTATTTGCGCTCTTGGACCCGTCCCGCATCGGATGCACGCTGTCGGAAAACTGGATGATTCAACCGGAACAATCCACTTCCGCCATTATCGTTCACCATCCCGAAGCCCGCTATTTTAATGTGGAATAATTCACCGTGGTGGCACCGGCTAAAGCCCCAGGTACATCATCACGTTCCGGCGGCCAATGAGCGTTGAAAGCCGATTCATTGCCGTAGCATTTGCGCGTAACTTCTGCGCCAGCTTCAAGCCGTTGCGGCGCACCAGCAGCAACAAGTTACGGACAGGCTTCAAAAGTGACGCATCGCGATGGATTGCGGGTGAAATGTTGCTTATGTCCCGGCAGGCGCGGGCGACATCACGATGATCCCGTATGGCCGTTGAAGCCGCCGCAAGAAGGAATTGTGCCCGCCGTGCCAGAATTACCTGCGTGGGGTGCTCTTTGAGTTGATTTTTCAAAGCCGCCGCGAGACCCACCGGAAATCCCTTCCAGAGGATTCTGGCATCAGGCCCGATGATAAAGGCAGTGGGAATTGCGTTTATACCCCATTGCTGGACGATTGGATCACTCCAACCCTGGCAACTGCAAACCTGCGGCCAGACATATCCGATTCTTCGGGTGGTTCGTTGCATTGCGCCAAGATCAACATCCAGAGATATGCCCACGAACCCGACCCCGTCATGGGAAAACAACCGATACGCCTTGGCAACATCGGGGGCCTCCTGCATGCATGCCGGGCACCAGGACGCCCAGAAATCCACCACCAGCAGATGGCCCTTTAACTCTCGGTTGAATACCGCGATTCCGTTGGTCGTGCGCCAATTCAGCGAAACGGAATCTCCCACATTTACCGCCGCAGCCCGGACGTGACCCGCCAGCAATGCCAATGCCAGACACACCGCACCCAAATAACTGATCTTCATGGACGGTACCTCCGCGAACGGATGCCAATTTATAATGACTCAAGTACAAGTGTATGCTTTTAGGCAATGGAAAACAAGCACGTTTTCCCATGTTATGAGGCCGGTGACCACTTCCGCAACATGGATGCGATTGCTTGCCAACACCATGAGCAAATGGCCGATGCGTCACACTCAACAATCAGAAGCTTACCCTGGCGCGCCGGGAAGCAACCATCACTGATCAACGGGCAACGGGCAAACTGATTTGTGGGTGCGGCGGGTATCTGCGATTTCGGGTCGGATTAGCCTCCCGGCAGGATGGGATGGACCGCCCCGGCGCGCACGGGGTAAACTCTCTAAGCGGACTGCGCGGATACGGGGGGCAACTACCAACGAACAACGAGTCCCGGCGCGCCGGGAAACAACGAGCAACGCGGAATGGGGAATTTGTTTTGCGGGTGCGGTGGGTGTATGCGATGGCGAGCTGGATTGGAGAATCGATTTCGCTGATGGTGCCGGTAACGGCAGAGTTAGAAAGCCAAGGATCAGGACCATAATGACCTTGCGGGATCTGTCACAGGCCCCATGTTATGAACTGCGCACTATTCCAACTCCGGCGATATCCTGCGTGCCGGAGCGTGCGACGGATGAAATGGCAGTGGCGGTCAATCGATCATGTGGCCCATCCCCATTGACAAACGTTTTTTGAGGGACAGACGACCGGTGGCAGGGACAACGTGAGTTCGCCGCCGGAACCGGTGCGAACTGTGGCATTCAATCGGATCTCGATGGGATAACAACAGCCATACACATGCAATACCTCATCAGCCGCGTGATTGACTCAGTGCGGTGAGAACCCCCAGAGCGGTCATGCGGCGTATGCGGTGATTGATCCGGCCCCGCTGGTTTCCCGTGATAACACCCAAAAATTCAACAAGCCGGTACAGGAGGAGTTTCATGCCATTTTCGCAAACCAGTTTCATCTTTTTGCCCGGTGAAAGTTTGTCCATCATCGCGATGCGGGCCATTCCATTGGCAAACGCGGCGCGGCTCAAGTAGGGCAACGTAATGCGTTCCATGTCCACCCAATGGCGGATTGCCGCGTGCGGAGCATAAAAAAGCCGGTGCCCGGCATTGATCGCCTGCTGAATGAAATATGTATCTCCACCGGCCAGGAGCGTGCGTCCCTGCCGATCCAGATCCGTACGAAATCCGGAGACCGAGGTAAGCACGCAACGACGAACCGCCAGATTGGCGGAAATCGCATCACCGCCGGTGAACAATTCCCGCACCTCCGGCCCATAATCCACAGAACTTAACAGATGCTCCGAACGATGGGTCATCCACGCCGGTTTTTCCACGGCCTTCCACCAGAGCGTCACTTTTCCCCCCACCAGATCGGCGGGATATTGATTAAACACCTCGAGCAAGCCCGCAAGCCACTGCGGTTCCACCCAGATATCATCATCCAGAAACGCCAGAATTTCTCCGCCAGCCTCCGCCAGTGCACGATTTCTTGCATGGCTCGCCCCGGCCTGCGGTTCCACCACGCACCGCATCGGGAACGGTATGGTGCCCGCGGCGGCCTGACAAACCTCCGCAGTCTGGTCCGTGCAGGCATTGGCGATTACCAGCAACTCCACAGCTATACCGGCGGGAATTTCCAATTTAGAAATACTTTCCAGCGATTGCTTGAGAAGTCCCGCGCGATTGTGCGTTGGGATAATGATACTGATGTGTTTTGGCGAAGCATTATTCACAAGCATGATTTTACCGCAGCCGGTATAGTATGTCACCGTGGTTGGTCGAGTTGAATACGCCGTGGAGAGCCACATTTGTAAAGGCGGCTCCATTATGGTCGATGAGCGCAGATAAAACATGGCCTTGAAAATTTGCATTGCCATTCCGGGGTTCTCAGAAGCATCCCCACCGGACGATGCACTGCAGGCCTGCATTAATCTGGCCAATGAGTTTGTGGGCAGCGGGCATGATGTAACGGTGGTTGTATCGCCCTGTACGCCAGCAAACCCGGTGTCCACCGTGCCGGCAGGCATTGCCGAACTGCAGGCGCGTATCATCACGCTTGCTGAGCTTACAGATCAGCAGGTCACAGCGGGCTGGTTTCGCCGCCGCAGTTATGAATTTTTTAATTGGCTTAAAGCCGCGGCCATTGCCTTTGATTGCGTTGTGGCACCCGAATGGCAGGGCATTGCCTATTACGCCATATTGGCCCGGCAGCAGGGAATCGACTTTACCAACACCCGATTTATTACATATGTAAACGCTCCAACGCAATGGCGATATCAATCCCGGCTTGGCAGGCCCGCAAGTATCGATGCCCTTGAAGTGATGTTTATGGAGCGCGAGGTTGTACGCCGGGCGGATGCGGCGGTAATCAGCACGGCGGGATTGCGCGATTGGCTTACTGAAAATCAATGGACTCTTCCTGCCAGCACACAGATTATCCCCCCCGCTCCCACGCCGGACGCCAACTTCCGCAGACAGGCGGTTCTCCCAACTGTAGCCACCGTTCGCCCACCACATACTGATAATCCACCGGCACCCGTGACCGACAGCGGGGAAATTCGGGAGTTGGTTTTCGCCGGACGGATGGACACGGCCGACGGGGTGGAATTATTCTGCGACGGCTTGAAATTGCTGCCCGCCGATCTGCGAGACAATATTAAAGTCTCGTTTATTGGGGCAATTGGCGAAGTGGCACAACTTGCCGGTGACTGGTATGTAACGCGCACGCTGCGGCAAACGGGATGGCGATACTCCATTAAGCCGGCACTCTCTCCACGGCGACAACTGCAATATCTGCAAACGGATGGTCGGCTGGCAATTTTTACCGCACCTGCCGGAGCGCTGCCGCAGTTGCTGGTTAATTGCATCGCAAGGCACATTCCCGTTCTGATCCCGGACCATTGCGGGTTGCGCGATAATCTGTCATCCGAGGAAGTCCAGAACCTTTGCTTTGCGCCAAACGCCAAGGCATTGTCCACTAAAATTCAAACCGTTCTCACAACAAGGGACATGCGTTTAAAGGCACACATGGTGGCAGCCAACAGCGCCCGCCTTTGGGACGCCGTGATGAAAGCATCGGGATCGGCCGCAACTCCAAACGCCGGGCATGCGGCCAATGAATCGCCCGATACCCGCATAAATCCGGCAGGTTCGATGCCACTGATCAGCGTTTGCCTCGTGCATTACAATCGACCCGGCACCCTCCGGCAGGCCGTTGATTCGCTGAAAGCGCAAACATACAGGAACTTTGAAGTTATTCTGGTTGATGACGGCAGCCCATCATCGGAAGCGCAGGCGTTTCTGGATTCACTGGAGAGTGAATTTGCGGCCCGAAAATGGCGCATTATCCGGCAGAGCAACCAATATATGTGGCGGGCACGCAATCATGCGGCGCAACAGGCCCGGGGCGAATATCTGGCATTTATGGATGATGACAATATCGCACAGCGGCATTGGCTGACTTGCGCCCTGGATGTGGCCGGGAAAACCCACGCCGATATCGTTACTTCCACCATGACGCTTTTCCATGGCGACACACGGCCCGATCCGGCGGCGTTGTTTCCGATGTGGGTCCCACTGGGCGCTTGCGCCAGTGCCGGGGCGTTTATGAATGTCTTTGGTGATGCGCATTGCCTGATCAAACGCGATGTTTTCGAGAAACTTGGGGGTTTTGAGGAACGCTACAGCGGCTATCAGGAAGATTGGGAATTCTTTGCCCGGGCGGTTCTAACGGGCCATAAACTGGAGTTGATTCCCGAACCACTGCTTTTCTACCGTATCAGCAAAAACAGCGTTTCACGAAGCAGCGATCAAAACTGGAATGCCAACCGTGAATGCAGCATGCAGCCCTACCGCAACGCCATAAAACCGGAATTGCGGGATCTGATGGCATTCATGCTGGAAAATCAGCGACTGTATTGCGGCGTGATGGAAAAAAGAGCGACGGGCTATGGCAAAATGTTGCGTGACGTTAACCGCTGGTTGCGCGGCCGCGCCGGCGAAGCGCCCGTGGTGGTGCACACCACTGTTGACGCACTGCGCGCCGCCGGTGCCATACCATCCCGCCGCCGCTGCCTGCGTGCGTGACGAGGAGAGCCCGGACAGGCACCTACCAGTCGCCCCACAGTGCGTGAAGCGGAATCAACCAGCAATCTGTACGGATGAGAAGCTCTTCCCGGCCAGGACATAAAATAATGCTGCGTACCCCCCTGTCGTGGATTTTGAAGGTAGACCGCAGGCGCGCCGCGAAGTACCAACGCAATAGGCGTCGCAATGGCTCGGGAATTCATCATAAGTTAAGTGCAATCCATTCAGTTGGATGAAATTTCACCGTAACATGTTCGTTTTGGCTGCCACGGGGGCTATTTTTAGAGATTACGTCCTATAATTGTGTTGATTGAGACACAGCAGCGGTTGTGAACTTGCTCCCACCGCCACGAGAGAGGTTTCTAAAATTGACCTGATTGTGGCCGAATTTTAACTTGATTTTTAATGATAAAATCACTAAAATTCCAGCATGATATACAAACATCGGATTCTCGCACCCAAGCTTCAACGCATGATTCAGCAATTTTCTGTGGTTATCATCAGTGGCAGCCGACAGGTGGGGAAAAGCACGCTTTTGCGCAACGAGTTATCCGGATGGGACAGCGTGGTATTCGACCCCGCAATAGATGTCGGTAATGCGCGGCAAGACCCGGATTTATTTCTAAATAATCATCCTCCGCCCTTGATCCTGGACGAAATCCAATACGCCCCGGAACTTGTGGGAGCCATCAAGCGTCGGGTTGATCTGGCACGCAGCGGCGGTCATTTCAATAACCCTTCAGCCAATGGAGATGTGGGGTTGTACGTTCTGACCGGATCACAACAGTGGTCTGTTTTGAAATCCGCCAGCGAGTCACTGGCCGGGCGTGCGGCGTTTCTGGACATGGAAGGATTTTGCCTCGCCGAAATCGCGGAGGCGGGAGCCGAAGACCACTGGCTGCACCGCTATCTGACTGCTCCGGAGCAATTTGTCGCCGAGCCTTCGAAGCGGCTTGGGCTGACCAGAACGGTCAATGAGCAATTGTGGCGCGGATTATTACCCGCGGCCGATACTCTGGAGCGAACGACCATACCGGAGTTTTACAACGCCTATCTTCGAACCTGCATTGAAAGGGATGTACGCTTACTGACCGATCTGGCGGATTGGCAGCAATTCCGACGATTTGTCCAGCTTGCCGCCGCGTTAACCGCCCAGGAGATCAATCACTCGCAGCTTGGACGCGACATCGGTATGACGCCGCAGACGGCACAACGCTGGCTGGCGACGCTGCGCGGGACATTCCAGTGGTTTGAAACGCCCGCCTTTCACGGCAACACAATCAAAAAAATCAGCGGCAAGCCCAAAGGGTATCTCGCGGACACCGGGTTGGCTTGCAGCCTCCAGAGAATTTCATCCGCATCGACATTGTCCGGTCATCCGTTGACGGGCGCGCTTTTTGAAACTGCCGTCGCGGGTGAAATCCGAAAGCTTTCCGCCACGCTACCGACCCCGCCGAACATCTACCATTGGCGAAGCCACAGCGGTGCCGAGGTTGATTTGTTGCTGGAGCGTGATGGCACGTTTTACCCAATGGAGATCAAATTATCCACACGGCCATCGCGGCAGGACACACGCGGAATCACGTCCTTCCGCGCCAGGTATCCCCATTTGAACATTGCGCCGGGACTGGTGATTGCACCAGTGGAACGCGTCGAGCAATTATCTGAAAATGATTACTGCTTACCGTGGGACAGCGTTTAGAACATTCACAACACCGTTACGAAGCCGCCATGACGATCTCCGGGCGCGACCGGTTCTGGCGGGCCATAAACTGGAGTTGGTTCCCGAGCCACTGCTTTTCTACCGTATCAGCAAAAACAGCGTTTCACGAAGCAGCGATCAAAACTGGAATGCCAACCGTGAATGCAGCATGCAGCCCTACCGCAACGCCACCAGGCCGGAATTGCGGGATCTGATGGCATTGATGCTGGAAAATCAACGATTGCATTGCGGCGTGATCGAACAAAGAGCGACGGGCACTATCCGCGCCTGCTCTGTCGCTTTTTACGTGGCCGCAGCGGCGAGTCGCCAGCGAGTCCCGGAGTTGCCGCCGCGGGTTGCAGGGGAGGTAAGTTGAGGAGGCGATCTGCCCAACTCTATTTGCGGGGGCGATACGACGGCGGTATACTCCGACCGGCGTTAGGCCAATGACCGTGCGATACGCTTTTCCTCGAATTACCTTTGGGCGGGGTATACGCACTGTTTCGCCGCAGCCCAACCGGGAAACCGCATACGCCTCCTGTGGTCTCCTTCCGGTTAGTTGCCCGGGAAACACGCATTCGCCAATCAACCGGGACTTCGGCCGATTGGCCAGTGCATGTCGCGACTGGGCGAGCCGGCGCGTTCCGGGACAGGAGCATCTCATGCGTACGTCTCAACCGTTTTGCCTTATTATCGGCAGGGCACTTGCTATCTTCCTCTTGGCGTCGGAAGTTCTGGCGTTTTCGCCAGTGTTGCGAGCAGATCAAATCGTTTCACTAAGCTATTCGATGTCGGCGTTATCGCAGCCAATGGACAATGTCTACGCCCTTCTTGCCCAGGAGGGTGCTGGGCCGAGCGAGGCCAACCTCGCGTTCGTGCACTTACCGAGCATTCCGGCTGGAACCCCGTATTCAAACACTGTAAATCTGGACTTCACGACGCTGGGGCTAACGGTGGGTGCTCCAACAACGGATACGGCAATTGCAACAACGATTGGCCCTAGCGGGCATACTAACCTCATCACGGTGTTCAATAGCTGGCTTGACCAAGCCGCAACGGAATCCTCGTGGTCGACCATGCTCGGCTACTACCCCTTGAATTATAAGCTCTTCATCAATGCGATGTTCAACGGAACCTCGGTCGATCAAGTGGCCGCTGCACCAACGTATTGGGCAGCGCAAGGGTACCCCCAACTCGTCTTGCCGTCAGCGGATATTTTTGACACCCCCGGCACCCTTTTTCCCAGTGTCGCATGGAGCGGTACCCCGTCAGGAACCTACGACGTAGTTCGCTACAGCGACACCGGCGCGATTGGGCAACTTATGGGGACGACGGACCCGCATTTCACACTTGTCGCAAATCCAGTACCCGAGCCGTCGACTTTGGCGATTTTTGGGATGTCTGCGCTGATGTTGATGGGATCAAGGAAACGCCGCGCTCGGCATTAGGTTGATGACGCCCTGTTTTGGCCTCGGAGCCGGCGGGGCGTCCCCTTTTGCTTTAGGCGCCGGCCGCAAGGGCACCGAGGGGATTTTCGGTCGCCTCTCGGTGCCGCTCGCTGACGATCTCGGTTATTCGGTGGTGTTCAGGGGATTGCACAACCGATTGCGTCGCCGCCTCGTGGGTGGCCCATGCGGGCGGCGGGGCTCCGTAACTATATCGTTTTGGTTTTCGTCGGCCAGCGTCAGCCAGAAATAGCGAGTTTCCATTTATGCTATGGCCTTCCGCTTGTTCTCGGATACGCCGCTCCGGGTGCGCAGCATCGAGGTTTCGTGAGCCCGATACTCGGCAGTTGGGACATCAGCCACTTGTTGCCCTTGCATCCCAGCGGCCGCCATCCTGCACCGGAGCTCATAGTCTTCCCAGCCGGAGTGCCGTGGCACGCTTTTGGCCCTGGTCGTGCCTGAATTGGCCAGCGACTCGGGTCGAGCGGAAAGGCATGGTCAGTCGGAATCTCCGCGAGCCCGGGAACGGCACCATTTTGCGGCCATACCTTCCTGTGTTTGATCAACCAAGGTAAGCCAGAAATGGCGGCGCTCTGCCTGTATCACAGCCTGACGCTTATTGGTAATTAGATCGGTCTGCGTCCGGAGCATCGAGGATCCGTGTACGCGGTATTCCGCCAGTGGAGCGCGGCCTACTTGCTTTCCCGTCATACCCGCCTCCGCCATCCTGCACCACATATCGAAATCCTCCCAGCCGGAGCGAGTATCGTCGTAGCCGCCAACCTCCGCCCACGCGTCCTTGGCCACCAACGCCATTGCGTCGATGTAGTTGCCGGCAACTAACTGTATCGGTGCGTATGGGCGGTCGCCCATGGTGTAAGAGGAATCACCGAATTGGCGAATCAGCGGATACGCAAAGGCCAGCGATGTGCGCTGCATCTCGGAAAGCAGCTCCGCGCAACAATTGCCTAATAACCGATTGTCAGCATCCAAGGGCAAAACAAACGGTGTCTCCGCCAGGTCAAAGGCAAGATTTCGGGTAAGGCCAAGGCCCCGATTGGTCCGGTTACGGGCTATTACAACCCGGTTAAAACGATCGGTATTCCGTTTCACCCATTGCAGAACAATATCGCAGGAGCCGTCGGTCGAGCAGTCGTCGACGACAATCAGGTCGAGCACGGGCAGGGATTGGTCTCGCACAGAGGAGAGAGCCTCTTCAACAAACCGCGCGTAATTGTACAGCGGTACGACAACGGAAACCTCGGCCACACCCAGTTGGTCCGTGTCATGCAGAACCTCCGCATCGGGCAGCGCGGGCGGGGCGGGCCGCTTCACACTTGCGCGGTAAAGTTCCAGCTCGAAATACCGAGATCCTTCGTAGCCTCCCCCGGCCTGAGCAACGACAGATCGTAGCGACTCCGCGCGCTGCCGCGGTCCATAGGTTACCAAGGCGTCATAAAAAGCGCTGCGCGCGGTGCGGCGGCGGAGAACAGGGTCGTTAATGAGCCTCTTGATCACGCTGTACCATTCATCCGGGCGATTCGCGTGAAATCCATTTACTCCATCACGGATCGCACGCCGGAATGGCTCCGTAGGGGAGGCGACGGTACACACATCAACAATGGCCGCCTCAAAGTACTTCAATTCACTCTTGCATTCACAATAGGGATTTCCAGCCTCCAGGGGTGCCAGGTTTATATCAAATCGGACCAATTCCTCCGGGAGGTTCTCCAGAGGGACAGCCTTCCGCCATTCAATGCGGTCTTGGACCGCCGCCAAGTCCTGGAACTCATCTATATCGAGCAGGCCGTTCCCGTCATGGCCACGGAATAGCACCAGCCGACACTCGGGGTGCTCACTGAGGATCCTGGCGATTGCCGACGACGCGTTGCGGAAATCTCGCTGATGGGTACGCGTCCCGCCAGCATATCCGATTCTTACGACACCGTCGGAAGGACTCAGCTTGCGCCGGCGAACGGCCAGTCGCGATTGGGCCAGCGAATTATAGTCAAATCCGTTAAGCAGGACGAAGGCGGGTTTGTACGATCTGCGAATCTGGTAGGCCAGACTCTCCGTGGGAGCTGTGCAGAAATCCGCTGCGACCATGGCCTCTCTCACTGACGCGTAATGCCTCTGGACAAGTTCCTGGGGAAACTTCTGACTCCTGATTCCATCAATTATTTCCGGAGTGGCCAAGGTTGGGTCAAACATCAGGTCGTCCACATCAAAGATGACCCTACCATTACTCCGGCGCACAGCGTCAACCGCTGCCGCCACCGATGGATTCCAGACAGCTCGCCAGATCACCAGGACGTCTGTTCCGACGATCTCATTGATTTTTGCGGGAAGTTCGTCCATTCGCAGGTACCTTGCGTCCATCCCGGCCCGTTTCGCCGCCTCGACGTATCGGATAACCCGGTATGTGTTTCCTGGCGTATCTGGCTCGCCGGAGAGGTAGGTAACCCGCGGCCTGTCGCTACGATGCGGTGGGGATTCCAATATCGGTGGCAGTTCGACTGCCACGGGACGACGCAGTCGGCGGCGCCATGGGCGCGGGAGACTGCCGGTAAAGGCCCGCCAGAAAATTTTCCGCACCCTGTACCCCAACTCGGCAAGGGTGGGAAACCGGGACGCCAATATCCGCATCGGCAGCGTGACGCGCCACGCAAAACTCGTCTCGACCAGAGTCACCCGTTCGACGAGCTGCGCCAATTGGGATCGGCATCGGTCGATCTCTTCACGGTACCGCACGGCCTCCTGTTCGTGCGCTTCCGCTGCACGCCTTGCTTCGTCAATGGCGGTCGAAAGCTGACTCCGCGTACGGTCGGTCTCTTGGTGGGAGTGCTGGATCTCGCTAGCGTGCGACGCTCGGAGATTTTCCATTTCCTGTGCCGAGGCGGCCAGCCGTTCCCTCAAGGCAGTGCCATCCGAAAGGTGCTGGGCCAGCACTTGGGCGTTCAATTGGGCCAATCTAGCTATGGATTGCATAGACTGTTCCCGCAATTCGGAAACTTCCTCTTTATGGCGAGCCGACTCTTCAGCGTTCGCTTGTTGGAGTTGCTCGATCATTGCCTCGGGCTCACTGATCTCCGTGCGCGTCCACGGAAAAACGTCGCGGCTTTTCTCCCCAGACTCCTCCGCTCGTACGATCGCCTGCAACTGGGGCGAGGAACTTGCTCCTTGCTGGTAAGCGGAGACCACCGCGTGAAAATCGATTCGCTCCTCATCCAGGGCTTTCCTGCGGTGGGTACGATGCAGGGAGAGCAGGTTCACCAAAAAAGTCTCAGGATGCACCAGTGATAAATTGCCACCGGCGACGAGCGAATCGCTGGGTTGCGCCGCGGCTGCGGCGCTCCCCTCGCGCGCAAACACGAGCATATTTTGGGCGTACCACCAGTCTACCTCGGGGTGCGTCCAGACCCGCCGCCGCAACCAGTCAAAGCAAAGAAATCCACGTGCTCTGAACTGAATTGCCCAGAACTCGGGCCACTGTTCGTTAATGTGGTTGGTGCCATATTGGTACGGGATTGCCGCTGAAAAGAGAATGACATCACTCAAGCTACTGAGGTCGTCAACGAACGACTCCGCCCGGCCAAACGTGAGATGCTCCGCCACCTCCATGCAAATAGCCAAGTCGAACTGGGACAGGCCCGTCTTCGCAATAATTGACGCAACACGATTGGCCTCAAGATCCCCTTCAGCGAACCGCTCCGGCGGAATGAGGAGCCTGGTTCGGTCGACATAACCGCCGTCAATCCCCAAGGTCGTCGACGCCCCAAGCTCTGAGGCCGCTCGCAACCACGCACCCTCGCCACAGCCGACATCGATAACCGCTCTTGGTTGCACTATTTCAAAAAGCATTGCCAAGGTCACGCGGGCAGAGGACAGGCTCCTGCGGGTGTGACCGTCAAAGAATTCGGCATCGTAGGGACGACTCGCTTCCATTCACAATTCCTGCCTGTCTGGGTCCTCACTAACCTCCCGCCGACCATGTTATGTGACGTCCGGGCGCGAGGTCGCTTCCGGCCGTAACTGTTTCCACTGGTTCTCCGGCAGCGCTGATCAACTGCGTATCATACAGCCGCCGATACGGCGGGCAATTTATGTAGAGTTCCTGGTGCGTGCCACAGCCGACGATTCGTCCGGCGTCCAGGCATACAACCATATCCGCCGACATGACGGTGCTGAAGCGGTGCGCGATAACAAACGTCGTGCGATTGCGCATGAAATCTTCCAGTGCCAGGGCAATTTTCGCTTCGCTGTCTGAATCCACCTGACTCATGGCTTCATCAAGTATCAGAATGGCCGGGTCACGTAATATGGCCCGTGCCAAGGCAATGCGCTGCCGTTGCCCGCCGGAAAGCCGCGCGCCCCCCTGCCCCACCTGCGTCTGATATCCCTGGGGCAAGTCTCGGACGAATTCATCCACGTAGCTGCGGCGGGCCGCTTCCATGATCTGATCGCCGCCGGCTTGCCGCATTCCATAGGCAATGTTGTTGTACAGCGTATCGGAAAACAGCACGGTTTCCTGCGTTACCAGGCCAATCTGCCGCCGCAGAGAATTGACCGATACCGTCGCCGCATCCACGCCATCAATGAGGATCCGCCCTTCGGTGGGAATATACAGCCGCGGCAACAGCGAAAGCAGCGTGGTTTTACCCGATCCGTTACTTCCAACCACGGCCACCATTTGTCCGCGCTGAATGTTCAGATCAATATTCTGTAGAACCCACTCATCATGGCCCGGATACTTAAACGACACATTCTCGAATTGCACGCTTTGGCTGTGCCGGGGCAGCTTCGGCAAACTCGGAGACAAATTGGGTTCAGGCGCAAGATCAATAACTTCAAAACAGCGAGCAGCCGCGGAATTGGCGATTTGCACCTGACTGTTAATGTCATTGAGCTTGCGCAGTGGTTCAAAAATAGCAATCAGGCAAGCCAGCATCAGGAAAAACTCGTCGCGGCCAATGACATGATGAAACGTCAATTCCGCCGCCCACATCAGCGGAACGCTTACCAGTATGATGGACATGGTTTCAAACAGCGGCCGCGAGAGAGCCATGTAATGCTGCAGATGGCGAATGGCTTTGAACAAATCCCGATTGGCCTTGGCAAAGCGCCGCCGTTCATAACCGGCTCCGGAATACGCCTTGATAACCCGCATGGAAGCCAACGCCTCGCTGCTGATCCCCACCACCTCTGACCAGCCCTGCAACTGCATGCCGCCCATATTCATCATTTTCTTGCCATATTTGCGAATCACCACCCCCATCGCCGGCAATATCAGCAGCATGGCCAGAAACATTTGCCAATCCACCATCACCGCAAGAATGGCCACGCCCAACGATTTTGTCGGCTCAAGAATCGCTTTTCCCAAAACCGTTCCCAGGCCGCCGGCCACAAAGGTGGTATCCACATTCACCCGGCTCACCAGATCATGGGTCCCCTTGTTTGAGGTGTAAGACAGCGGCAAATCCAGAATGCGATTGAAAAGTTTGCGACGCAGATCAACAATCATTTTGTTGGCCACCACGCCGCTGATAAACGTCTGCAGATACCGGAATGTACTGCCGACAATACACAAACCGATAAATACCATCACCACCCAGAACAGGCTCCATATTCGGCTATGCGGCATAAGTTCGATCGCGGATGCCCATAGCCGAGTACCGAAGGTCAACGGGGGCAGCGTGACCGTGAGGGTTCGCGGACCAGAGCCATCATTGGCGGTTACATCTAATTTTGCGGTACTGCCGGGCCTGGCATTCGCCAGCAGCGACATCATTTTCAGCCAGGAATCCGCAGAACCCAGCGTTTTCCCGGCTGGTGATACAATCTGAACGTTGCGAATCTGATCGCCAATTTGAATATTGTGCAGAGCTGACTGCGATTTGGTTCCCACACCAAGAACCGTAATGGCCAATTTACCGCTGCGGGCACTGGCATTTAATCCCATGGCCTGAATGTGCAGGCGTTGTTGCGTAACGGTCTGATCCCGCCAGCCATGCACCCCTTCCGCTCCCATAAATATCTTCATAACCGGATAAAGCGTCGCCACGCCCGACGCGTAGGACAAACTCACACCGATAGCACATAAAAAGGAAAATACAATCTGCCATCGGTAGGGCCACGCCCCCCGCATCAATCGCCAAAATGGTTTCATTAACGTTTCCCGAATACCAGCTAACCAAACAGCGATTATAGCAACTCTTTGCCTCTTAAGTAAGAAATCCGACGCCGCCCGAAAGCGGGTGCGGTTATATCGAATCGCGGGTGAATCCCGCCGCAGAGCCATTTACATTTATGTGTGTCGCATCATGCAAAATAGGCAATCAAACGGCCAATTGTGACATATTGCGGGCAAGCAGGCGGAACGCCTGCGTTACGAAATCGGTTCACACGGCTTACGGCAAGAATGCATGGGCACATGGGGGCGGAAATAGGTGAAATATCGGGGATATTGCAGCTTGAAATGCTGCACGCTTAATCATCCCCCGTCATGTTTCAAACGGCCAATCAGCCCCGCCCAATCTGCTGCTACCCTTGCAGGAATCAATACGGCCCCATACTGAACATGCTACCCCATACGGTAGCGGTCTTATCCGGCCTGATTCGCAAAGGCGAGGCATTTTCGCCGGTGCGCGGATTACCGGATATAATGTATCTGTATTGCGGATCAGGAAAAGGATGGATCACATGCGGACCGCACAATCAAAACGAATTTTTCTGGCGATGGCAGTATGCTTCGGAACGTTGAGTATCGCAGGATGCAACGGCTATTGGGCTGGTGCCTATTGGCGCGGCGGGGCCATAGCGGTTCAGCAACCGGGCCCGTATGCGTATGAATATTATTTTGACCCGGTCTTTCAGGCTTATTATTGCTATTACCCCAGTTATGGCTGGCGGTATTGCCCCTCACCGCCACCGCCGAACGCGGTATTCTGGCGCGGCCCGGTGCCGCAATATTTGCCGCCACCGGGTCCCGTTGTGGGATTTAATTATTATTTTGATCCCGCTCGCCGCGTTTACTACTATCAGGATCGCGACAACCGCTGGCACTATTATCCCGGACGGCCCCCTCAGCAGGCGCGTTTCTGGCAGGGACCGCGTCCAAGAATGCTGCCCGAACCGCCACGCGGAGCGCCCGTGCATCGGCCACCCGGCCCCGATCGGGAACGCCGTGGACAAAACCGCCGTTAATTATTTTTCATGAGGGCGTCTGTGGCGGATTTCGCACCCATACTGGCTTGGATTGAGGCCCAGCAAACACGCATGGAATCGTTGGTTATGCAATGGGCGGGCATCAATTCCGGCTGCTACAATATCGCCGGTCTTAGCCACATGGCCGATGTGCTTACCGATGCCTTCGCGGTTTTGCGGCATCCGGTCCGGCGCATGGCGTTACCACCGCAGAACGTTATTGAATCCAATGGGGAGTTTGCCGCACGTCCGCTGGGGCCGGCATTATTCATTCAAGGGCATCCGCAGCGGGCCAATCGCGTATTGATGGGGATTCATTTTGATACCGTGTACGGTGCGGAGAGCACATTTCAACAAGTGCGGCGATGCGGCCAGGAAATGTGCGGCCCGGGCGTGGCTGATGCCAAGGGGGGCATCGCGATTCTGTTAATTGCCCTGCAGGCGCTGGAAGAATCGGAATTTGCGGGACATCTGGGTTGGGATGTGGTGCTGAATCCGGATGAGGAAATTGGTTCGCCCGGTTCTGCGCCACTTTATCAGGCCGCAGCGCAGGGTAAGACGCTGGGTCTGCTTTTTGAACCGGCGTTGCCGGATGGGAGCCTCGCGGCAGCGCGGAAGGGATCGGGAAATTTCGTATGGGTTGTCAGAGGTAAAGCGGCACACGCCGGCCGGGATTTCCACTCCGGGCGCAGCAGCACCGTTGCGTTGGCGAAAATCGTGTTGGCGCTGGACCAGCTCAACAATCGGTGGCCCGGAGCCACCATCAACATCGGACGTGTGGAGGGAGGCAGCGCATTAAACATTGTGCCAGATCTGGCCATTGCCCGGGTGAATATCCGTTGTCGGTTGCCTGAACACCAGCAGGAAATTCATCAGGCCCTGCGTGCGATCGCGGAAGAAGCCAATAAGAAAGAAGGCTTTGATGTGCAACTGCACGGGGAGTTTCATGCCCCGCCGCGAATATTTGATCCTGCCCATGCGCAGTGGTTCAATCGTCTGGCGCAATGCGGAGCGGAACTGGCAATACCCGTTTCCTGGCAGGACAGCGGAGGAACCTGCGATGGCAACCGCCTGTCGGCAGGCGGTTTGCCGACCATCGATACGCTTGGCCCCGTAGGGCAGGGCATACACAGTTTCGCCGAACGCATTGACACAACTTCCCTTGCTGAACGGGCGAAACTCACAGCATTGATGCTGCTGAAAGTCGCACGGGGAGATTTTTGAGTTTACCGGAAGCGATTTTCCGGCGGACACGAAAATAATCCGGCGGCTGAAAAGATTTAAAAGTGGCGTGGCGTTCGCCAAATCAGAAAAAATTGTGTAATATTCCGCACGGGCAGGAGTGATACGATGAAGTAAAAAGGACTTCCCATGGCAGAATCAATTCAACTTTCCCTGAACGGAAAAACCTATCAGTACCCGGTGGTCACCGGAACCGAAAATGAACGCGGAATCGATATTACGCGCCTGCGATCAGATACGGGACTTATCACGCTGGATCCCGGCTACGGCAACACCGGCTCGTGCCAAAGTGCCATAACCTATATTGACGGAGACAAGGGAATTCTGCGCTATCGCGGCATTCCCATTGAGGAATTCGCCAATCATCCGAATTTTATTGAAGTTGCGTGGCTGCTGATTTTCGGCCGCCTGCCAAATGAATCGGAATTAGCGCGTTTTCGGGGCCGGCTTACCTCCAATGCCCACCTGCATGAAGCCATGAAGCACACGTTTGAAGGCTTCCCTATTACCGCGCCACCCATGGCGATTACCTCGGCGATGATTAACACACTGGGATGCTTTCATCCCGAACTTTATTCCCTGGATGATGAGGTATTACTGGAAGAAGCGGCCGCGCGGCTGATCAGCAAAATCAGAACCATCGCGGCGTTTACCTATCGGCGTGTCAACGGGCTTCCCTACATTTATGCCGATCCCAAGTTGCGCTATTGCGCCAATTTTCTGCACATGATGTTTTCCATGCCCTATGAACAACACATGGTGGATCAGGAAATTGAAGATGCCCTGAACTTAATATTCATTCTCCATGCGGATCATGAGCAAAACTGCTCCACAAGCACCGTGCGCATGGTGGGCAGCAGCAAAGCCAATTTGTTTGCCAGTTGCGCCGCCGGTGTGTGCGCCCTGTGGGGACCGCTGCATGGCGGTGCCAATGTGGAAGTGCTGGACATGCTGGAAAAAATTCACCTCGGCGGCATGACCGCGGAAAAATATATTGAACTGTCCAAGAAGAAAGACAACAACATCCGTCTGATGGGCTTTGGCCATCGGGTTTATAAAAATTATGATCCGCGTGCCAAAATGCTGCAGAGCGTATGCGAACGCGTGCTGAAAAAACTGGATGTCAAAGATCCGCTACTGGACATTGCCCGGAAACTCGAAGAACTGGCACTGAAGGATGAATATTTTGTCGCCCGGAAATTGTACCCCAATGTCGATTTTTACAGCGGCATAATTATGCGGGCCATGGGCATTCCCACGGATATGTTCACGGTGCTTTTTGCCATTGGGCGCTTGCCGGGCTGGATCGCCCATTGGAAGGAACAACACGACGATCCGGCATCTAAAATCGCCCGACCGCGTCAGATTTACACCGGGCCGGTGAATCGTCATTATGTGCCCCTCGGTCAGCGTTGAAAAAAGCTGACTGGGGTAATATTTTCATAAGCGTGTATCGCGTATGACGAGCATGGAATTACCCATCAGCCACCGCATGATCGCGCCAGCGCGTTCACCTTTGCGCCTGGCGGTGGACCGCTTTCTGGCCAATCGCCTGGCGGTTTTGGGGCTTGTCGGCCTGAGTTTTTTTGTCATTGCCTGTTACGGTTCGCTGCCGTGGACGCTGCACACATTTAACCAGCAGAATCTCAGCGAAGCGCTTCACGGGCCATCATGGCGGCATTGGATGGGCACCGATACGCTCGGGCGCGATCTGCTTTCGCGTTTTTTACTTGGCGGGGCGATTTCGCTGTTGATTGGCGTGTTCTCGGCCATTGTTGCCGTGAGCATTGGATTAACCGTCGGCATGGTTTCCGGGTATGTGGGAGGCCGGGTTGATGCCCTGCTGATGCGCGGCGTGGATGTGCTGTATGGTTTGCCTTACATTCTGCTGGTGATTCTGCTGCGGGTGGCGCTGGTGGGAAGAATTTCACATTTTTTTACCGGCATCGGGTTGCCGCAATCACAGGGTCTGGCGGGCATTGTGGTGCTGCTGGTAGGCATTGGCGGCGTAAGTTGGCTGACCATGGCCCGGGTGATTCGCAGCCAGACCATGAGTCTGGTCAATCAGCCTTATGTGGAAGCGGCGCGGGCCACGGGGGCCGGGCCATCCCGCATTCTGCTGCGGCATATTCTGCCGAATCTGATAGGATCGGTGGCGGTTTATGCGGCATTGACTGTTCCCAATGCGATTCTGGCGGAATCATTTCTGAGTTTTCTGGGCTTGGGCGTGCAGCCGCCGGTACCAACATGGGGCAATCTGGCGGCGGCGGGTGTTGAAGCCATTAATCCGATTCACACACAATGGTGGCTGATTACCTGGCCGTGTGCGGGTCTGACGCTGGCGCTGTTATGCTTAAATTTTCTCGGCGACGCCCTGCGCGATGCACTGGACGTGCGAACGCGATAGAATTCAGGGCGTATGAATCATGCGACCGGCCCGTTCCGGCTGGCGCGGTGCAGACAGGTGAATGAATGGACAATCGTTTTACGCTTAAAGATTTCGTATTCATTGTTCTATTACTGCTGATTATCGGCGCCGCGCTCATGGCCATGGCGCAATTCAATTACGTCAACAAACAGGTCATCGCCTTATCGAGGCAAATCAAAACGCTCAATGCACAACAATTGCAGCAAACCCAACTGCTGCAACAAATTGCCCAACATGGCCTGCAAGTTCAACCCGGCAATGGAACAACACAAGCAGCAGCGGCCCAGAAAAATATCCGTGAAACCCTCCCGGACGGTACGCGGTATGTCTGTTACCCGAATCCGCCACTGCTGCCGCACAATCCTTATTCGCGCAAGCAGTACGCCCGGGGCGACTGGCTGGTGGAAAATCTTGGCGAACAGCCGCGCACGCTGACCCCGTTCGTCGCACGTGATGAAGGTGCCGCCATTGTACAGGGCTGGGTGCAGGAGTCGCTGCTGTCGCGCGATCCGGTGACACTGCGGTGGGAACCGTGGCTGGCCCGCAGCTACCGCATTTCTCCCAATGGCTTGAAAATCACCTTTAAGATTCGCCGCCGGGCCTGTTTCAGCAATGGCCAACCGGTTACCGCTCAGGATGTTGTCTTCAGCTACAACACCATGATGAATCCGGCCGTGGATGATGCGCCACAGCGCGTATACCTCAATGATGTTCGATCGTGCCGGGCCATTGGCAAACGCACGGTGGTCTTTACGTTCAAGCAGCGATACTTCAAGGCGCTGGAGGTGGTCGGAGGCATCAGCGTGCTGCCGGAAAGTGTTTATAAGTTCAAAAAGGGCAGCGAGTTCAATAAGCGCGGTCACCTTCTGGTTGGCAGCGGACCGTACATGCTGGACAAATGGACGGGCGGTGAAATTGTTCTGGTGCGCAACCCGCGATATTGGGGGCCGTTACCCACGTTTAACCGCATTATTTATCGTTTTATCCAGAACCCGCAGGCGGCCTTGCAGGCATTTCTGGCTGGACAAATTGATACCGATTCGCCGCAACCGTCGCAATGGGTGAAATATATCAATCAACCGGGATTCACAAAAACCCACCACTGCTACAAATTCCTGACCCCCGCGGCAGGTTATTACTATATCGGATGGAATCTTAAAAAGCCGGAATTCAAGGACCGCCTCACCCGCACCGCATTGTGTATGCTGGTGGATCGCAATGCGATTATCAAAACATTTCTGCATGGACTGGCCCAGCCGATGACCGGTCCGTTTAATCCACTTTCCCCGCAGAACGATCCGCATATTAAACCCATCGCGTATGATCCGGCGAAAGCCATGCTGCTGTTGCGGCAGGCCGGATGGGTAATGGGGTCTGATGGCACCCTGCATCGGGATGGCAAGGCCTTTAAATTTCAGATTCTGATGCCCTCGCGCGACCCGCTGATTCAGAATATCTGCGTGTATATCAAGCAGCAATTTGCCAAAGCCGGCATTGACATGAGCGTGCAGCCGCTGGAATTTTCCGTGCTGATTGAAAAAATTGATAATCGCCAGTTTTCCGCGGTTTTTGGTGGCTGGACCGGCGGCATTGAAAATGATCCGTATCAGATATGGGATTCCGCCAGCTATGCGGACAAAGGCAGTAACGCCGGAGATTTTGACAATGCGCAAGCCGACAAATTGATATCCGAAGGCCGCCGCGAGATGAACACCGCCAAGCGCATGGCCATCTGGCACACATTTCAGGCCATTGTGTACCGGCAGCAGCCGTATATGTTTTTATTTACTCCCGAAGCGCTGATGTTCATCAACCAGCGATTCCACAATACCGCGCCGGTGGGCAAGTTCGGGCCGCTGGAAGCGAATTGGTTTGTTCCTTTGAAACTTCAGAAGTACCAGTGAGAACGTTCGCATACCGCACCGCGCGGCAACGGCCACAAGATGGAATGAAGGCATGACCACATATATTATCCGCCGATTGCTGCTGATGATCCCAACGCTGCTGGGGATGACGCTCATGCTTTTTATCATCGTCCGGATGGCTCCTGGCCTGACCACCGGCGGCGGGCAGTTTTCCGCCGGGATTATGCAATCGCGGCAAGCCCAGAAACAGGAACAGGAAATTCTGGAACGGCGGCTGCATCTGGTGGATAAGAATGGCCACCCGATCAGTCTGCCGATGCAATATATTCTCTGGCTGAAAAGCACCTGCGAAGGACATCTGGGCACGTCCATTGTGTATCAGGAACCGGTGATGACGCTCATCGAACAACGTCTGCCGGTTACGCTGACCATCAATGCCATTGCCATGGCTGTGATTTATCTGGTATCGATTCCCGGCGGACTGATAACGGCTCTGAACCAGGGAAAATGGATAGACCGAAGCTACGGTTTTTTTTCTCTGGCACTGTATTCACTTCCGGTGATATGGCTGGGTTCAACGCTGCTGGGATTTCTGGCCAATCCGCAGTATTTCAACTGGTTTCCCTCAGCGGGCCTGCATTCCACCAATACCGGCAACATGACATTTTTCCAATACATTGCCGATTATCTTTATCATATTGTTCTGCCGATCGTCTGCTCGGTCTATGGCGGATTCGCGTTTCTCAGTAAACAAATTCGCGGCTCGATTCTGGAAAATCTGCAGCAGGATTATGTGCGCACCGCCCGGGCCAAGGGGCTTTCCGGTACCACGGTGCTCACGCGGCACGTGTTTCGCAACAGCCTGCTGAATCTTATCACGCTTACCGGAATGTCGCTGCCGGGACTGCTGAGCGGATCGGTGATTATTGAGCAGATTTTTTCCATCAACGGCATGGGGCGCCTGGCCTATACCTCCACATTGGCCCGGGATCTGCCGGTGATTCAGGATCTGGCACTTGTGGGATCGGTATTGACCCTGCTGTCATATCTTGCTGTTGATATATGTTATCATCTTGCCGACCCGCGGGTGATCTATGACTGATCTGACTGTGCCGCCGATTGATCAGCCGTTGCTGTACGCTCCGCGTCCGTATTGGGCGTGGGTGGCGGCGCGACTGTTTCGTCCGCTGCTGGTGCGGATATGCACGGCATATCTGGTTATTCTGGTGATCATTGCATTATTGGTGCCCCTGATTGCCAATGGACAACCGTATACGTGCGTTATTCCCGCCGCCGCCGGACATGCCGCCGTGCGTGAATATCCGCTGTTTGAGGATCTCAGCAGCACCGACTGGATTCTGCTGGCAGTGGCGGCGGCACTGGCAGTGCAGGGGGTTGTTCAATTAACATCGCGCCGGCTCTCCCGCCCCCAACGCCTGATGCGCCGCCGGATCAGTTTTGTCATCATCGCGGGGATCACCATTATCGCCGGTTCGTTGATCGCCGCGTTGCATCATAACCGACTGGATGCCACCAATTACCGCAGCCTGGCCCGGCATGGCCTGATCACCCATGCGGTATTTCCACCCGTTCCCTGGGGCTACGCGGAAATGGAACCCTTGAGCAAGGGGCTGATTAACAAATTGCCTTCGCATCGTCACTGGCTGGGTACCGATGGCGATGGCCGGGATGAACTTTCGCGCCTGCTCTGGGGTGCCCGCATTGCCATGGGCGTGGGATTTGTCAGTCAGATTATCGCACTGGCATTGGGAATCATCGTCGGCGCGTTAACCGGTTACTTCGGCGGCATATTTGATATCATCGGCATGCGGCTGGTGGAAATGGTCGAATCGATCCCCACTTTTTTTCTTATCCTGACTTTTGTAGCCATTTATGGCCGGCATATTCTCGACATCATGGTCATTATCGGTGTGACCGGCTGGACCGGGTACGCGCGCCTGCTGCGGGCGGAATTTTTCCGCATTCGCAATCTGGATTATGTTCTGGCGGCGCAGGGATCAGGCATGCCGCTGTGGCGGGTGCTTTTCAAGCACATGCTGCCCAATGGTGTTACACCGGTGCTGGTCTCGGCGGGCTTTGGCATGGCCGGTGCCGTTACCATTGAAGCATCTTTAAGCTATCTGGGCGTAGGTGTGCAGCCACCGACGGCGTCATGGGGGTCCATGCTCAATTCGGCCGGGAATCCGGCAACCGTCTTCCGCTGGTGGCAGGCACTGGGGCCGGGGCTGCTGATTTTTATAACCGTTCTGGCGTTTAACCTCATTGCTGAATCGCTGCGTGACGCCATTGATCCCACGACCATGGGCCGGAGATAAGAGCTATGATGCAACCATCGGTTCATTCCGCCGACCAGCCGCTGTTAAGCGTGCAAAATCTTACCACACGCTTCGATACGCCCGCCGGGGTGTTTAATGCGGTGGACGGCGTATCGTTTTCCATTTATCCGGGACAAACGCTGGCACTGGTGGGTGAAAGCGGATGCGGCAAAAGCGTTACCGCCCTGTCGCTGATGCGGCTGATAACCGAACCGGGCCGGATTGTCGGTGGACAGATCATCATGGAAAGCCGGGATTTATTATCCATCCCGGAATCGCAGATGCGGCGGGTACGCGGCGGAAAAATCGCCATGATTTTTCAGGAACCCATGACCAGCCTTAACCCGGTATTTACGGTTGGATTTCAGATTGTGGAAGCCATTCAACAGCACCAGAAAGTCTCCAGCAGTCAGGCCATTTCCATAGCGGAAGCCGCTCTACGCCGCGTGGGCGTGGCCGATGCCGCGCGACGGCTGCGGGATTATCCGCATCAGATGTCCGGCGGCATGAAGCAGCGCGTGATGATTGCCATGGCTCTGGCGTGCAACCCGTCGGTGCTGATTGCCGATGAACCGACCACGGCGCTGGATGTCACCATTCAGGCGCAGATCCTTGAACTGCTTGAGGAATTGCGGACCACCACGAACATGGCGGTGCTGCTGATCACGCATGATCTGGGAATTGTGGCGGAAAACGCGGATGTGGTGGCCATTATGTATGCGGGAAGAATTGTTGAATTCGCCACGGTTTATGAACTGTTCAATCATCCGCTGCATCCCTATACCCGCGGCCTGCTGGCGTGTGTTCCCCGATTGGGGCAGGAACATCAGCGCCTGCCGGCCATTCCCGGAACGGTTCCCAGTCCACTGGATTGGCCGCAGGGTTGCCGCTTTGAACCGCGTTGCACGCACTGCCAGGGAGAGGCAAGAATCCGTTGTAAACAGGGAATGCCGCCGTTAAATGAGGTTTCGCCGGGCCACTGGGTGGCGACATTTTCCGCCCCCGGCTTTGATGGCGCACCTGGAACGCACCCCGCGCTGGCATTCCGTCGTTCGGAAAAGCCGCCGGCTATGATGGCGTAGAGCAGTGAACGCTCACCGCTTTACTGTTGAAAGTTATTTGGAGTGCCGCATGGAATTAAATACGCTGCCAGAGCAACGCTTGGGCAAGGAGCCGGCACAGACGCCTCTGCTGGAGGTGCGAGATTTATCGGTGGCATTTCCAATCCGCAGCGGGTTGCTGCAAACCGTCACCGGGCGCATTGCGGCGGTGAATCATATCTCGCTGCGGATCAATCCGGGGGAAACTTTGGGCCTGGTGGGAGAATCGGGATGTGGTAAAACCACGGCGGGAAGAGCGATTCTGCGTTTGATTCCCCATGGAATCGCCGAGATTTCCGGGCAGGTGCTCTTTGAATCAACGGACATATACGCCGTGCATGCCGCCAGATTGCGTGCCATGCGGCGGCATATTCAAGTGATTTTTCAGGACCCTGTAGGCTCATTAAATCCACGTATGACCGTGGGCGCGATGATCGGCGAGCCGCTGCTGGTGCATCGGCTGGTGCCCAAGGCGGATATTCCCGCCCGCGTGGTGGAGTTGTTGCAAAAGGTCGGCTTTACCGGCGATGTCATGAACCGCTATCCGCATGAGTTTTCCGGCGGTCAGCGCCAGCGCATCGGCATTGCCCGGGCATTGGCTTTAAACCCCCGCTTGATCGTGTGCGATGAGCCGGTATCGGCACTGGACGTTTCCATTCAGGCGCAGGTGCTGAATTTATTGAGTGATCTGCAAAGCGAAATGGGATTATCATACCTGTTCATCGCGCATAATCTGGCGGTGGTGGAACATTTTTCTGATCGCATTGCGGTAATGTATCTGGGCAGAATTGTTGAAACTGCCGAGGCTCGCACGCTCACACGCGACCCGAAACACCCCTACACTCAGGCCCTGCTGTCGGCAGTGCCTAAGCCGGAAGTGAATCGGACGGACCATCGCATTGTTTTGCAGGGCGAAGTGCCCAGCCCCGCCAATCCGCCCTCGGGCTGCCCATTTCACCCGCGCTGTCCGATTGCCACCGAACGCTGTAAACGAGAAATGCCCCCCATGGAAATCAAAGGCGGCGATCCGGCGCATTACGCGGCTTGTTGGGAAACAAGCTGACGGCCACTTATTGCCCATGCCCGCCGGGCGGACGGTGGTCTGATATCGGGTAACACAAAACCTTCCATATTTATCGCCGGGGTGTTGTTTTCCACAACGCGACATGTGACCGGTGGGTCCGGCGATCGCAAGCAAGTCGCACTCGGAACCACCGCAAATCGTCCGGCAGTCATAGCAGGCATGCCGCAAGATTCGAGAGGCAATATTTATCAACTGGAGCATTCGGCAAAGCATATGGGCTTGCAGAACGGAATGCCGCATAGACCGTTATTCGAAGCGATTCCAATGTAGGAGAAATCCATGGATTGACCATTTCATTGGCCTGCAGCATCTAAGTTTCCACAATATCAGCATTTTTTTATTTTGATTGGCTCGACGGATTGGTATAATACCGCGGGTTGATATGGAGGGATGGGCCGATGGTTGTCCGCATCGGCCAGCAGGCAGCCGAAGGTGGGGGTTGATGTTGACAGAGAATTTTCAGGAAAACGGATGATGTTTTGGTCTGTTTACCGGAGCGCCCTGTGGGACCGCGAGTATCAATATGTATCCCCACGCACAACCGCGCAGACTTGCTGCAGCGCACGTTGAAGAGTATTGCGGCAATGCAGCGCCCTGCATCTGTGGCATGCGAAATTATTGTTGTTGCCAATTGCTGCAATGATAATACATCGCGTGTTGTAAACGATATGGCCCCGCTGCTGCCGGCACCTGTGACATTTGTGGAAGAAATGGAAGAGGGCGTCGTGGCGGCACGAAACCGGGCGGTACGCCATGCCAAAGGGAATATCATCGCATTTTTAGATGATGATGTTCAGGTCGATTCCCTGTGGCTGCATGAACTGCTTAACACCTTTGATTCTGAAAAGCCTGATATTCTGGTGGGTCGAATCAATCTTGACTGGCATGGCTTAACCAAACCAGCATGGTTTGATGCCGGTATGGGGCAGTATCTGGCAGAGGTGGAACTGGGCGATATTCCCATGCTTCTGCAGAATCCATTGGGGGCGGCGGCCAATCTGGCGATAACCCGGGATATGCTCCGCCGCACCGGAGAATTCCGTTGCCCGCTGGATCGATGCGGCAAACGCACCGCGGGAGAAGATACCGATTTGATCGCTCGGGCGATGCGGCTGAACGGACGGGTTCTTTATGCACCATCCGTGGCTGTCTCTCATTATGTGGCGCCGGAAAGACTGGCGGTTCGCTATCTTCGCGGGGTGGCTTTTGATGTCGGGATGGCCGAGTATCTTATGTCACCTCATGCCACGCCGGGCGACCTGACTTCGCACCTGGTGAAGAAAATTCCGCGATTGATTGAACGATCGTTGCGATTGCTGCTGGTATTGCCGTTTCATCGCCGCGCCGCCGCCCGACTGCGGGTAAGTCTGGCCAAAACACGCGGCAATATTCGCGGAATATCGTTATGTATCTGGCGCAGCGTCCTGCGCCCACGACCGATTATGCCATTGGTTCGCACCAGCCTGACGGAAAGACCAGCTGATATCGTACCGGGTAACATGGCAGTGCAATCGGATGATTTTATGCCCCGTCCGGAGGCGTAATGGCCGGAACCACCATGCCGGCAGTTACAGCATGACGTTAGCGGGACCGTTATACTAAAATGCCACCGTTTATAAGCCGAGAATTCCGAAAATCTGGTTTTTTATGATCACGGGATGCGGTTGCGGACAATTGGCGCACACGCGTGGAAGGATATGGCGAAGTAGAGATAGCGGCTGGATTGATACGCCAAAGACAGCATGGTTAACAAGAACGCCCGGAAACACTTCATGAGCAACAACCCCGATACCAGCTATCCCACGTTGCCCGTTGCCGATACCGTGCCGGCAGGCCAGGCACGGGTGTGTATTGCTTCTCCCGACATTTCCGGCCCCATTAAGAATGGAGGGATCGGTACAGCCTACAAAGCCCTGGCAATGGCACTGGCGCGCGGTGGACATGATGTAACGATTCTTTATCCGCATGGCCGCCATTCAGAAGACGGCCCCATTTCGCACTGGATTGAATTTTACGCGTCGCACGGCATTCGGTTTGTGCCGCTGTTTTTGCCCACTGATACGGCACTGGAAGGCACCAGAGCAATGAAACTCAGCTACGCCGTCTTTGATTATTTCTACACCCAAACCACCGCCTACGATGTGATTCATTTTCCGGAATGGTTGGCATTGGGGTATTACACACTTTGCGCCAAACAGCAGGGACTGATATTGCAAAAAAGTACCATTGTCGTGGGGTTACACAGCCCGCATCTCTGGAATATGCGGCACAACAATGAACCGGTGATGGATACCGATGTTTTGACGCTGGATTTTATGGAACGCCGGTGTGCTGCGATGGCGGATGTGGTGGTCAGCCCCAGTGCCTATATGATTCATTGGTGCCGAGGGCAAGGCTGGGAGTTTCCCGCCAACACGCACGTGCAACCGTATGTTCTGCCCGAGTCCGAGGGTACAGCCAATATCAGTCGCATCTCGCAACAGGCCATTAAGGAAATTGTATTTTTTGGCCGCCTTGATACGCGCAAGGGCCTGCAATTATTCTGTGACGCCATGGATCAATCGGCCATACGCCATCGAACGGATATTCAGGTGACATTTCTGGGCCGGTCCGTCGAGATCAATGGATTAAGGTCAACTGAAATCATCGGCCGGCGCAGCCGGACCTGGCAATCTCCGGTGAAACTGATAACAGATCTGGGGCGGGATGCGGCGGTGAAGTATCTGCGTGAACCGGGACGATTGGCGGTTATCGCATCGCTGGCGGACAATTCTCCCAATACCGTTTATGAGTGCATATCCAATGGCATTGCCTTTGTGGCGTTGCGGACAGGCGGTATTCCGGAGGTTATCGCATCCGAGGATCTACCGCACGTTTGCTGCCAGGCAAATTCGGCCGCACTGGCCAGGCACCTGGAACAGGCATTGGCCCGGCCACCGGTACTGGCACGGCCGGCGATGAATTTTGCGGTTAATGAAAAAACATGGAATCAGTGGCATGCAAGTTTTGGTGCCGCAAAACCATCGGATGTAATCACACATACCGACGCCGGCCACCATTCCGGCGCAATAACTGATAAACCGGCAACTCTTGTTGGCGTCTACGCGGCTGCGACGGATGCAAACAGCCGGAGCGGAAGCGATGAACAATCGCCGATCATCAGTGTTTGCCTGGTGCAGCAGAGCGATATCCACCAAACACGCTGGGCCATTAACAGCCTGAAAATGCAGGATTATTCACCGCTGCGGGTAGTGGTGGCACTGCGCGAGGATTTTGAAAAGGAAGAGGACGGCGCAGGACGGCAGTTGCTCGCGGATGTCACAGCGATGGGATGGAGAATGATTTATTTCAATACCATCAATAAACAATCCGCTTATGATTTGGCGGCAACATCCACGGACAGCAAACTGCTGGCGCTGATGGACGACAGTGTTTGTCTGACTCCCAATGCCATAAGCTTATTCGCGCAGGCAATGGCCGCCGGTGGAGCCGATTTGTTGACCAGTTGGGCCCGCGTGGCGGATACCACCTCCCAGGTGGATTTCAACACAACCCCGGATCGAATCCAATTATTTGCCGCAGCACCCGCGGCCGGGCTTTTTGAAAATGTATTTGGTGGAAATATGGTACTGATATCGAGAAAAGCTTACGATTCGCTGGGTGGATTTGTTTCACCCGCGTACGATGGGCATTGCGTCGGAAATGATGATGCATGGTGGTTGTTTTATGCGCGTGCGGCATTATCCGCTTGCAACATGCAGTGCGTACCGCTGCCACTGCTCCAGTTTATACGGGATACGCAAGCCACCAAGTCGGGAAACGTTCCGATTGATTACGCATTGGCCGATATTTATCGTCAACACGGGGATCCCGAACTTTTTTCGTTGCTGCTGTTTGCACAGGCGATAAAGCGCAAGGCGGAATTCACGTTGCCGCACTGGAACGGAACCGGCCCGGTCCGTTTAGGCCTGAAACGGGAAATGATGGAAACCATAAAAGATCTTCGCCGCAAAACCAGACGGATTCGCTACTTGTTCAAAGGAAAGCCACCACCTCGGAATTAGGTTTCCCCATCGCTTGAGCACGCCTGATGCACCTGGTTCATCGGCATCAAATGAGCGTTCGTACTGAGGAGCTTTTCTGTGCGACATAAATGCCCGCTCCATGGTGGTGCATTTACCAGGCTCACATTCCGCGATTTTAACCCCGCCTTGACCGCGTTGGATTCCTTACCGCGCACGATGCGGTCGGACTCCAACGGACGGACAAATGCAGGTCCGTTATTCCTGGCGCAGGGGGCGACGAGCTACCGCCGTGCGCACAGAGTCAGCAGTGCCGCTGATTTTCGCATGGCCATTGAACGACTGCCCGTAAACCCGGCTCGCCATGTTCCGCCAAGGCGGACATTTCTATTGTGGCTTGACACCCGCGTTTTGGACTTTTGCGGTTTTTTCTTATTCGGGGTATACTGCGGAGCTTTGAATTTGTTAATGGACGGTTAACATACTGAGGATTTGAACATGGCACGCAGAAAGAGAAATCATAAGTTACGTTGGGCCGGCAAGGCCGCTAATCATGGCCGCAAGCCCAGCCGCGGTCGGATCAAAGGGTGGAGCGCTAAGCACTACGGCCTGTAATACAGGCTTGGAAATCCTTGAAAAATTCAGGATAGGTCTTGGCCGCACACTGAGGGTTCTCAATTTCAATACCGGCAATGCGCGTTGCGGCAACCGCAAAGGCCATAGCCATGCGATGGTCGTCATAGGTGCTGATACGGGCTGCGTGCGGTTTGGCCGGCGGATCGATGACAATGCTGTCGGTCGTGGTGGAAACCACCGCACCTAGTTTGGTGAGTTCCTTTTCCAGGGCACTGAGCCGGTCCGTTTCCTTCACCCGCAAATTTCCGACATTCAATATCCGCGTTGGCCCCTGGGCAAACAGGGCCACGACCGCCAATGTTTGAACCATATCTGGAATACCATTCATATTGATGGTAATACCGGTGAGATTGCGGCAGCCCCCCAGATGAATGGCATCTGATTCCATCATCATGTTGGCTCCCATTTGCCGCAACACATCGGCAAACAAAACGTCTCCCTGCAGGGAATTTCTACCCAACCCCTGTATCGTGACCTGTGAACCGGGGCATATGGCGGCGGCGGCAAGGAAATAACTGGCGTTGCTGGCGTCCGGCTCAATGGCGTATTGCCGGCCCTGATAGCCAACGCCATTGGGGATATGAATAACCCGATTCGCGGCGGCGTTATCCGCCATGCGCGCGGTCTGACTGATCACGCCGAACTGCTCCATCATAGCCAAGGTCATGCGAACATAAGGTTCACTGGTAACCGGCCCGATTAATTCGACATTCACAGCGGTGCGGGCCAATGGAGCGGCCATAAGAATCGCGGAAATATACTGGCTGCTTTGCGTGGCGGAAAACCGGCAGGTACCGCCGGCCAAGCCCCCTCCCACACGAACCGGCGGATAGCCGGACTGCCCGGCGTAATCAGCCGTGGCACCGATGGCTCGCAACGCGGTAACGAGTTCGCCAATCGGGCGTTGTCTCATGCGTTCCACACCATCCAGGACATATTGCCCTTCCGCGGCGGAACACATGGCCGCAAGAAAGCGAATCGTCGTACCGGAATTGCCGCAAAACAGTTCAGCCGACGCATTGGGTATCTTTCCGCCCAGGCCTTGAATGGTAATACTGTGTCCCGGCTGATCCACGCTTAAGGCAAAGCCCAGCTTTTGCAGAGATTCGATCATACGCTGGGTGTCATCGGCAAACAGCACGCCGGTCAGCATGCTTGTACCGTTGGCCATGGCCGCCAAAGGCAGCGCCCGGTTGGTAATGCTTTTACTGCCCGCAATACGCGGTGAGGCCTTAAAGGGCCGCATTGGCGGGATGATGGTCATGAGGTCTGGGCTTGGATCGGGCATAAAGGCAACAACGCTTCCCGTGAGACTGCCGGATTAACGGGTTTGCAGAGCGGAAATCCGGTGCGGAATGACAATTTTGGGAAAAAGCTTCTGCACCGCGCCCGGCTGCCCCTGCGCACCGGTAATGCCATTTACAGCCAGAAGAATTGCGGCTGGATCACTCTGGGCATTGAGGCCCGTGAGTGAAAAATTAGTCGTTCCGGTAATCGCATTCATGGCATCGGCGGCGTTGTTGATAGCGCTGAACGCAGAGAGTTTTTGCTTACGATCCAAAAGTCCGGCACTTAAATATTGTGCCGTATCACTCATCAAAATTGACAGGGTATTGATGGCCTCCGCTTTTTGAGTATCCGTCAACGTTGAACCGCGCCGGGCCGCATCAGCCAAATTGGCCGCCAGGCCACTGGTGATGTCCAGGTTGTTGGGCACCACATCATCATAACCGACAATACCGCGGGCAATCGCGTTGGAAATCAGATTTGCCAAGCCGGTTGGCAGAGGGTTCTGCGTTAACAGAACTTTGCTCATTTCCTCGGCAACCAGCGGATCTGATTCAGCAGCCAGAGCCTGTTGCACAGCGGCAACGGCCTGCTGATACGCCGGTCCGATGGACATCAGGGGCGTAAAAATATGCCCCATTCCCTTGGCTCCCCAATAGCGAACGGCCGGGTTGGCATTGGTTAAGGCCGTCTGCAGCGGTGCCTGCATACTGATGTCGCCAATCGAACCAATTGTGATAGCGGCATTTAACGCCGTTTTCTTATTTGACAGCAGGGAAGTGAAGTCATTGGCTACCTGGGTTCCGAAATCGTAGGTGAATTCAGCGGAAGGCGGATTGGTGGTTGACTGCAGCGGGGCCAGCAGGCGCCGCCGCGCACGGACCATATCCGATCGATGCGCCGCAGCGGACATTTGCTGAGCATAATATTGCACAAATGCGGCAATTTTAGCCTGATCGGATGCGGTGGGAGTTCCGCGGGATGGGAGCGGCAGCGGCGGTGCCGCACCGTAAGCCAATTGCGTTAACAACAATCCCGCCGAACCCAGCAGGGATAACACCAAGCTTTTTTGCCGCTTAACCATCATTTCCATATCTCCGATGCGATGCAGGCCTGATCGACCCGCGCTGGATCAGCAGCGGGCATGATCATCATTCTCCGCCGAGCGCCGTCCGCACAATCCTGAACCGTAACACGCGCCGTGCCGCATGTCAAGATTCCAGTGCCTCAGGCATTACCCGGTTCATTGGTGGAATGGTCTTGAGATTGCGAATCCGGAGCCACTTTGCGGCGGTCTTTTCGCCGGGTTGCCGTCCGGCGTTTTGCAATCGCGGCACGCACGGCGGGTTTGACCATTACTGAGCCGGCGGCGTGCAGAGCCATGAGCTGATCCCGCAGTTGAGCCGCTTCTTCATATTTTTCTCCGGCCACCGCTTTTTTCAACAGCCGATGAAGTTCTTCACGCGGATCCGGCGGTAACTGCCGGCGAATGTCATGGATCATATCCGCAAGAATCAGCGCCTCCGGCGATTGGCTGGCCGCCGGATTGCCATAGGTGCGAATCACATTTCTCAACGTGCCGCGGAGATACGCGATGGAGGTATTTACAAATCCGTCGCGCAGCGCCGCACAGGCGCGGGCACGCCCTTCCATCATGATAATATAGGGGCGATACTGCTCCAGAAGTTCGCGGTCCTGTTCGGTGGGACCAAAATCGCGACACAGATTCAAAATGCCGATATTGTGGCGCGTATCGCGCACCACACCGTCGTACTGGCCCAATACAAAAAGACTCAAATACCGGTGATAGAACATGGCGGATTCTTCGCGCAACCGCTGGCATTCCCGCCGGGTAAGTTGAAAGTCATTCTCGTTACCGGTACTTTCGCAATGCTTCTTCAGGCGATGAAGTTGATAATCCAGTTCCGAGGCGCATTTGTGTGGACGCCTGCCATCAGGCCGGCCGCTGACTTCCATCTGCAGCAGTCCGAGATCTAGACGCAACTGAATTTTGGCTTTACCGTCGCGTCCGCGGATAATGCGAACATTGACCTGTCCTGGTTCAAAACTCCAGCCGGAAAGAGCTGAGGATATATCAACACTCTCCGGATTTTTTGGCGCTCGCGGCATGTCGCACCTCCCGTAAAGTCACACCACCCTCATTCCTATTTTCAGATTATACCGTGTGGTACGCCGACTGCACGCAAAACTTGAGAAAAATTTGTCTCGTTCGAACATTTTTGCGTCCCAAAACAAAAAATGGTCCGGACATTCCGCAGCGCATTGCGGCGCACGGACACACCGCGCGACAAATCCGGACGCTTAGAGTTGAGAGAAAAATACCGCGGTCTGCTTCTCCGCCAACGATCCATGCCACTTTGCCAGATCCTTTCTGTCCGGCCCACCAGCCGGAGAAGATTATGCGTCGGGCTTCGGCGCAAGATCCTGGCCATAGGTGAATTCATTGTACAGCCGGGCGTATTGGCCATGGAGTTCCAGGAGGCTCTGGTGCGTGCCTTGTTCAACAATGCGACCATGATCAAGAACCAGTACCTGATGCGCGCCGATGATCGTGCTTAAACGGTGCGCGACGATAAAGGTTGTGCGGTTTTCCACCAGGCGTTCCAGCGCATTCTGAATCAGAAGCTCGGTTTGCGTATCAATGGCACTGGTGGCTTCATCGAGAATCAAGATGCGCGGATTGGCCAGAAATGCCCGACAGAAGCAGACCAGTTGCCGCTGCCCCAGGCTCAAAGATCCACCGCGCTCGCCCACGTTGGTCTGGAAGCCATCTTTAAGCCGGGCAAGAATATCATAACAGTCCAACTGGCGGGCGGCGTCATACACCTGCTGATCCGTGGCGTCCGGTCGCGTGTAACGGATGTTGTCCATGACCGTACCGGTAAATAGAAAATTGTTCTGTGATACAATGCCGGTTTGCCGGTGCAGGCTTTCACCCTGAATTTTCCGCAGGTCATAACCGTCAACGAGAATCCGTCCCCGCTGCGGCTGATAAAACCGGCAGATCAGACTGATCACCGTTGATTTGCCACACCCGGTATGTCCGACCAGTGCGACCGTCTGGCCCGGACGGGCTTGAAAATTAATATCATGCAGCACCGGCTTGGCGGGATCGTAGCCGAAACTTACATTCTCAAAATGCACGGTTCCGCGGATTTCCGGAAGCACGACGGCATCGGGTACGTCCGCCACCTGCGGCTTTTCCGCCAGCAGAATCTGCACTCTTTCCGCACACGCCATGGCCATCATGGTGTCGTTGTAAAAATTGCCGAAATTGATCACCGGCCCCATAAACCAGTCCCAGTAAACATACAGCGCCACGAGTTCGCCGACTTTAAAGCGTTGCGGGGCCGGATCATTGGCGGTGTGAAATACCAGCCAGGTGCCAAAAAGCAGAATGATCACCTTGCCCAAAAAACCCACGACTCCCAGCAGGGGCTGATAAATACCATTAATACAGGCGGCACGCATGTTATTGGCGGTGTTGGTGCTTTGCAGATCATTGAACACATCGAGATTCTGATTCTGCCGGTTAAATGCGGTCACCACTCGCATACCGGAAATGTTTTCCGCCAGATTGGTACTCACGCGGGTATACCCTTCGCGCGTCATGCGCCAGGCGATACCAACCTTGCGGCGGTAGAAATTGTTCATCAAATAAAGGACCGGCCCCAGCCAGAGCACCGCGAGGCCGATTCGCCAGTCCATCAACATGATGATCGTTGCGGCAATGAGCATCATGGTAATATTGGAAAATGCGGTATTGATACCCCATACAATGAAATTGGACATGGAATCAATATCGCTGGTGCCGCGGGTTAAAATGCGGCCAAAACGGGTTTTGTCATAAAAATTCATGGACAGCTCCTGCAGGTGCGCAAAAACCGCCCGGCGCAGCGTGAAGATCACTTTTTGCCCGATCAGCGTTGTGTAATAAATACCAAATCGCTGCAGCAGCAGAGCCGCCGTCATGGTTAAAGCCCAGGCGAAAATGGTGGAACTGATATTCAAATACGCCAGGTCCCGGTGCCCGAGTTGTGCAAGCGAACCGGCGGCACCGGCGTTAAACCAGCCGACCATATTAATGATATAAGATGTAAATATATTGGGGTGTTTTCCCGGTATATCCATGTCCACAAGCTGCTGCATATAGCGCGGCGTGATCATTTCCAGCAAATTGACGGCCGTGCCGACCATGGTGGTGAGAATATACGCATTGCGGTAGGGTCGCATCCAGCCCAGAACACCGCGAAGAACCTTGCGGTCAATGGGTTTGTAATCCAACTCCGCATCCTGATCGGATGACAGATTTGCGCCCTGTGCGGCAGTAGCGCGTGGCGTTGAAGAGGTGAGCGTCCGCCTGGCTCGGCGCTTAAATGGAAATGTCGCCTTCATCGTGCTTCCTCCGCCACGGCCCGCCGGGATATTGAGTCCAGGGGAGGTAAAACGCCCGGGCCCCCTCCCACAAGCTGGACTTCCGCAATTTCGCGGTAATGCCCCTGCTGCCGCAGCAGTTCATCATGCGTGCCGGCCTGCGTAATTTCTCCCTGCTCCAGCACCAGCACCAGATCAGCCGCTTTAACCGTACTTAAGCGATGCGCGATGATAAACACAGTGCGATCCTGAAGAACCAGTTCCAACGCCCTGCGGATCAGGTGTTCGGTCTCCGGGTCCACAGCGGCCATGGCGTCATCGAGAATTAGAATCCGCGGATTGGCTACAATGGCCCGGGCAATGGCCAATCTCTGCTTCTGTCCACCTGAAAGCGTCAACCCGCGTTCACCGAGCATGGTGTCATATTGTTTCGGCATTTCCATGATAAACTCATGGGCCTGCGCAATGCGTGCCGCCGCTTCCACCTGCTCCACCGAGGCGCGGGGATCACCATAACGGATATTGTTGACAACAGTATCTGAAAAGAGAAATGTCTCCTGAAAGACAAACCCCATGGCCTGACGGACCGACCGCAGGGATACCGAGCGAATATCGTGGCCATCGACAAAAATGGTTCCATGTTGCGGGTCATAGAAGCGGGCCAGCAACTGCATCATGGTGGTTTTGCCCGCGCCGGTGGGACCAACCAGAGCCACGACCGAGCCGGGGGCGGCTCGAAAACCGATATTTTTCAACACCGGCTTATCCCGCTGATAACCGAAGGTAACGCCGGAAAATTCCACCGCTCCCGGTCCCGGCGGCAACGACGGTTGCTCGGGTGTTTCGGGAATGCTGGGATAGGCATAGAGAATTTCAAAAAATCTCCGGGCCGAAACCACCGCCATCTGGTACTGATTGGCAATCTGGTTGATCTGTTGCAGGCGTGAAAGAATCGCTCCCATCGCCACACCAAAGACCAGGATGTCCCCGGCGTGCAATTTTCCACTGACCGCCAGCATGGAACCAAGGAAAAAAAGCAGCAGATTTGAACCGGTGGCTATTCCGCGGATAACGGGAATAAAATTAGCCCACATGCCCACCGTGGTCATCACCTGGGAAAAATAGGTATCGGCGGTGGTATTGTATTTACCGGTTTCCGTTGTTTCCGTGGCAAATGCCTTGACGACATTCACACCTGCGACATTTTCACTGTAGACATTAACGAGTTTGTCGCCGGTGGCCATCAGCTCGCGCTGCACCGGTCGCATTTTTTTTCCAAATCGCAGGATGTACCAGATCCAGAATGGCACGGGCAACAACGACGCCAGCCCCACCCACGGATTAATGGTGGCAATCAGGATATTGTAGCCAACGGTGTAACCGACAATTTCCGCGATGGATACCAGCGAAAGGTTCACGAAAAAGCGGACATTATGCAGATCGGATAAGGCACGATTAATTAACTGTCCGCTGGAGTGCGCATCATGAAAGGAAAAACCCACCTGCTGAAGTTGATCATACACGGCCGAGCGCATGTGAAAAACCATATCCATGCTTAATCGGGTATTGACAATGCTGCGGAAAAAATTACAGATGCTGGAAAGCAGGATAAACAATGCCAGCATGCCGATGAGAATCAATGCCACATGCAGCGATCCATGAAGGAAGGTATTCCAGTCTGGCTTATGTGATCCTGCCGGGCCGGAACCTCCAAGTCCCAATCCAACGGTGTTAATGACCACGCGCGTCAAATCCACCGAGGATATTTCCAGAAACACTCCCAATCCCACCAGCAGGCACGCCAGAACCGCCATCCATTTAACGGGCCGCACAAATTGAAACATCTGCCTGATAAGCTCGAAATTGCTGAACTCGTTGGGATCAATATGTGTGGCATTGGGGGAAGGCGACCAGGCCGCCGCGGAAGCCAAGCCAGGGCTTTCCTCGCCATTGGAATGTTGAACTTCCCCCGCCGAATCCGGGCGCGGACGATCTGAACTCGGAGATTTTTCATCGTGCTGCATCATTTCCACGAATCCGCCGTCGGACCAACGACCATGCGCAACCGGCCTTTTGCAATTGGCTTCCAGAGACCGTTTCCGCCAAGGTTTGAAGTTACTTCAAAGCCGTCTGGCGTGCAAATGAATATTCACAAATATGCCGGGATGCAAAATCCGGGCAGCAGCGACAATTTGTCCTGCCGCAAATATTACAATTCGGTTCAAGAAACTCAAGGCGATGGCTACTGGCCGGAAGATTGGGAAAGCTTTTCAAAATAGGCCTTCACCGGATTGGCGTAACCTTTGGGCATCGCTCCAAGCATGGAGTCGGATAGTTTATGCAGCGTCTTGTGGCCCACCGTGGAATTATCCAGTGTCAGCCGCGATTCGGCCTTGTTGATGACTTTGGCGGTGTTCAGGCTCTGAGCGGCCAATTTCTGATACAGCAACGCGGTGTGATAGTGATAGGCGTTCATCGCTTTTCGGGCATCCTGCATGAGCACGGCGGATTCAATGAGTTTGAAATTGTTAAATCCGGCGGCGCGCAGTTGAATGCGCAGACGATCTGTCTGATTCAGCAATTGAGCCTGGATTCCGGCCATGCGTTTGATATCCTTTTGCATGCCCAAGGGTGCCGGGCCTTCCAGTCCCGAGCCGCCATAACCGGAAGCTTTGCCGCCACCGGTCGCTCCGCCGGGTGGCTGCTTGGAGGAGTCCTTAATGTGTCCGGAACTGAACGAATCACCGGTCAGCCGGGTGGGTGTGCGGCGGCCACCTTTATCGGTGGCGGTGGCGCCAACCATTTCGCCGCTGGCACGGCCTTCGCGACCGGAGCCGCTGCGGCCCTGAATTTCATCATTTTTCGGCATGGTATTGCCGGTAACGCCCTGGGCGCTCATATCACTGATCGGGCCATCCATGGCTCCCCAACCCAGCCCTTTATTCATCGAATCGTTCCATTTGCTGCCCAGAGATTCCATATCACTGGTGAGATCTTCTTCATGTTGCAGCAGTTTGCCGATCATATCGGACAGCTCGGCCGGCAAGGGCGGCACAGGAACATCATTCTGGGTTACAGGTTCTTCCATTTCCCATTTGTAGGTGTCGGGTTTCTGCAACAGCCATTTTTCGATATTGGAGGTGAGTTTTTTCGCATCTTCCAGGCCTTCCTGCTCCAGTGGCGTCGCAATTTTAATGGCTTTGGCGGCCAAGGCTCCCTTGGCCATGGCCAAATCCACATTCATCTGGGCGAGATCATCTTTCAATGAAGCATTGGCCTGATCCTGCTCCGTGAGATTACTCATATTGACGAGTTTCTGGTTGAGGAACTTGGACCATTTGTCTTCAATCGCCTGGGCTTTAAGCAATTCCTTTTTGTCTTTGGCATCAAATGAATCGATGGGCTTTTGCGCCAGTTTCATGGAGGTGTTCATAACGCCGCGCTGTTGCTTTTCCAGTTTTTTCAACGCCAAAGCCAGTTGTCGCCATTGTTCCCTTCCCTGATCCGGAAAATTCGTACCCTGATGCGACACGACTGAATCAATGCCGCCGGCTTTGGCACCAGCCATGGCCAGCAGGGCTTTGAGCGCATTAAGCACGTTCAACTGATGCGTGTGAAGCTTGTGAAATTCCAGCTTCACGGCACCGGAATCGGATACCAGGCCAAGATCATCCGCGCGTGCCACCGCCACTGCGGCATCGCCATGGGCAATAACATGCAGAGCCTGCTGAATTGTCGCCATGGAATGGATGAATGGAAAAGTTTTGTAGGTGCTCTCCATATATTGGCGCAAATGACGCTGGCCAACGGCAACCATGGATGCGGTTTTATGCACCGTTGACAGCGGCGGCACGAGATAGATGGCATTGGCCAGGGTAATTAATCCCTGCTGTCGGGCGAGCATTTTTTCCAGACGATGCTCCAATCGGGCCCATCGGCTGCGGCTGATGGCGGAAGTCGCGGAGCTTTGCAGTTTGACCGTATAGACGCGGCCGAATGCGGTCTGTGGGCCATACTGGCTCTGGCCGATGAGAATATTGCGATTATCCGTGGCACCAAAGCGATAGCGGACGGTCTGGCCCAGGTGGTAGGCTGTATCTGACAGCGCAAGCATGTCGCGAATGGTAGATACCGTGGCGGGTTTGCCGTTTTCCGCGTCAGGAATCTGCCAGTGCCGGATCGTGGTAAAGCCACCGCCATCAACGGCAGTCTGCAAGATCATGGCGGTAAGGCCATAGTCATCGAGGGCCTTGGCCTCTAAAGCAATCGTCGCTCCCGGCATGGCGAACATATCTTTATGGGGCACCAGTACATGCACTGTGGGCGGGGCGTCAGGCGTTACCCGGATCAGCAACCGGTTCGGCGCGGAATTGGATGATGCGGGAAACCGCTGCAATGCATCGCCATGCGAGTCATTTATAAGCCAGTTGTAGCGCACGGTCTGATCGGCAATCCATGAGACAGTGAACGTTTTCTGATTATTGGTGTTAGCTGAAATGGTCTTGCCATTACGAATTTCGACCAGCGCCGATGCGCCGATAACGGTGTGATCCAGTTTGGCGGTCAGCGTGATTTTACTGCCGAATGGGACGGTCACTGAAGCTGCGGCCGGGTTAAAGGTTTTGCCCGAAAGCGTGATGGTTCGCGGCGGCACCTGCGTGTAGGCCGGTGCAGCAATTTGAATCTGATACTGCGCAAGGGCAATTTTGGGCAAAACCGTCAGATGGTATTTCAAGCTTTGCGTTCCACCGGCCTGCACCATATAGGTTACATTTTCGGCCACACTGCCGAGATGGAAACGGAAGGTGCTGTTATTGCGGCCAAACGCGACCATGGCGGCTTTTTTGCGGGCACCACTTTTGAAATGCAGAAATAGATCCGTGGCAATGAGTTTATGCCCCGGCGTATTGATACGGGCCATGAAATCCACCGGCTCCCCGGCCAAAACGGTTTCATTTCCCGGCTGAACATCCAGAATCTGTGCCATACCCTGCATGGGCACAAAACGCCCCGGCGCAGAAAGCACCGCCAGACCATGCGATACCTGCACATGAAATAAAAACGCCAGAAGCCCGCAGACCGCCATTATCACACCCGCCCGCAGGCACACTTTTCGCTGCTGCCGCCAGGGGGCAACGGCTGCAAGATTGTGCGACTCAATGCTGCCGCTGATTTCTTTGAGTACCTGCGGAATCATCACTCGGCGCACATCGCTGCGGCCGGCGGCGGCGGGCGGAAGCTTTTCCAATTCATCCGCCAGAAGCACCGCATTGATAAAATGATTATCCAACGGCAAATGTTGTGCGGCGGCCTGTTCTTCCACCCACCGGGCGATCTGACCATACGCCGGGCGCTTCCAGATGATTTCATGCAGAAACCACCAGTAACCAGCCACAACGACAAGGGGTATGGCAGCCAAGAGCGACCATACCAACCAGGCCCCGATTTCAGAACCGATGAAACCAGCCAATAAAACAGCCGCGATACTGACCGGCAAAACCAGCGTGGCAAATCTGGCCAGGGCACCAACAAACATCGCAACACGAAAGCGGCTACCCGCATCCTCCAGTTTCTGGAGAATGCGATGAAAATCTTCCGGCAGTGGACTGGCAGGATTAATGGCGGTCATAACTGAACACCCCGAAGCCCATAGGCACTTTGGTTCTCGGCCCAAGGTGCCGGTAAAACCCTGTTCATTCTATCGGTAGTATAACGCGTGATCGAACGATTTGTTGTACAACAATTATCAGACGGCAGCCCCAACGTCCATTTTTGAGTTATCCGTGTACGACTGATCCCGTATGGTCCGAAGATCATGGTGTGAAACCGCACCGGTGCGCCCGATAAACGGCGACAGATTGGGGGTTCCGATCGCCCGTGCCTGTGCCAGGAGACTTTTCCATGCTTATTTGCCGCAAGACTCGTGGATTTTCACTGATTGAAATCCTGGTCACAATAACCATTATTGTGCTGTTAATCGCGATTATTTTGCCGGCCATGCGTAAAGCGAGGGAAATCGCCAATCGTACCTCGTGCGCAGCGAACCTGCTGACATGGGGGCAAGCGAGTTTGCTGTTCGCCAAG
>JAJZJL010000123.1 GCA_021810145.1 Planctomycetota bacterium
GCCGAACCAGGTGTTTCACTTCTCCGGAAGTGGAAAACTGCAGCCGGCACACTCGGCCCCATTCGATTATCCATTCAAGGCCAATATATAAGTGCGTTTACGGCCGAATAATGGAAGTGCATCGAGATGCCTCGAGTGGTTTTCCCCGCGGCGTTGATGGCAGCAGAAGGGGCAACGGTGCCCGTGCGAACGGACCGGGCCAGAAAAAATACGCCGTTGCGCTTCCAGCACGTAGCGATGCGTTTTTTAAGGCTTTGCCGGTGCCGAGGTTGTTGTTCGGTTGGTCTTAAAAAGTGTCCGGTTCGCCATAAGTAGAACGCACGCTATATTGGTACCATGCGGAAAGCAACAGACCTCCGCAAATGATTGGAGCTTGATTATGCACGGCGAAGAGCAACAATTTAATCGGCGCGAATTTTTAGCGGTCACGGGCATGGTGGCCGCGGCCGGCTGGGCCGGAACCTCCGGCGTTCAGGCGAGCGATTCGTCCCCGATGCCGCCGCGGCCTTTCGCCGATCCCAGCCGTATTTACTACGATGGCCAGTCGATGTTCCTTGATGGCCGTCCCTTCTTTCCGTACAGCGGATCGTTTCATTATTTCCGCTGTCCCAGGCCGCTATGGCGGGCAAGGTTTGAAAAGATACAACAGGCCGGTTTCAATGGCGTGGAGACTTACGTGGCCTGGAATTTCCACGAGCGGGAGAAACCGGCAAGCCAGGATGACATGTCGAACATTCACCTGCTGGAAGATCTCAACGACTGGCTGACAATGGCCACACAGGAATTCGGCCTGAATGTAAATATTCGTCCCGGCCCCTATGTCTGTGGCGAATGGGATACAGGCGGCTTTCCCCGCTGGCTGCTGAATTTTCGCCCCAAAGGATTCCAAGGTATGTGGCTGCGCAGCGATGATCCGGCATTCGTGCAGTGGAGCCGGCACTGGTATCGCGCTGTGTGTCCGGTTATTGCCCCTCACCAGATCACGCGCAAAAAGCCCGGCGAAGCCGGTGTTATCCTGTTCCAGATTGAAAACGAATATGACTGTATTGCGTTTCCACAATCGGTTAAACGGCGTTACCTTGAGGCGCTGGTGACCTTTGCCCGGGAATTCGGTATTGATGTGCCTCTGTTTATTAACTGGGGCAAAACCGTGCTGGGCAGCCGCAATCCGGAACTGCGGCAGGTGTTCGACGCGGTGGACATCTACCCCGGCTGGCGGGTGGATTCCAGCTTGCACAATTACCATATGATCAAGCGCGATCAACCCGACGCACCGCTGATGACCGCCGAGCTTCAAGGCGGCTGGATCGTCGGGGTTGACACCGTTGCTCCGTTGCGGACCGATGCGGATCATTATGTTTCCGGCCTGGGGCCATCACAGATCAACAATCTGACACTCATGGCCATTCAGGAAGGCGTCACAATTATTAATTATTACATGCTTTTTGGCGGCACCAACTTTGGTGCGTGGCCCGCCCGTGGTGTTGCGACGACCTACGACTACAGCGCCCCGATTCGTGAAAATGGCGGCGTGGGCGCCAAGTACCTGCAGGTAGCCGGTATTGCGGCTATGCTTAAGGAGCATGGCCCGGCGATTGCGAGGTCGCAACGAATCTCTGTCCGCGCAGTCACCGGCTCGCACGATGTTCATGTGGCTGTGCGCAAATCCACGGATGGGGGGATTTACCTGTTTATCCGGACCGATCAGCACGTTTCACCGCGCCACGGCGTGGCGGAGATTACCGGCCATGGCCTGGGGACCATGAAAATGCCCCTGAAGGTACATTATGAACTTGAGCCGTTCGGATCAAAGGTTCTGTATCTGCCACCCGGAAGTACCGATTTTGCGCAAGGTCGATGGTATCCCGAGGTTCCACACGAACCTGCCCGTCCGAAGGCTTTGCCCGGTAGCGTGGCAATCACTTCAGTGCGCACTGCGGCAGACCCATTGCCGGGCAAGTTTCGTCCGGTCGCCGCCGGAGAGACACTGGCCGATCTGGGCGTCTACAGCAGCGGATTTTCGTACTATCGTGTGCGGGTGCCCCGGCGGACTGAAGAACGCGGCAAGCCGCACCTGGTTGTTGATATGCCATCGGGCGACGGCGCTACCGTGAAGATTGGAGATCAGATTCTCTACGCGCAGAAGGGGGGCGAAGGCGTTAACTTTGCCTGGCCGGTCCCGGATGAGCCTGAGACGGTGGAGGCGACGGTCATTTATGAAAACGCGGGCCATCCAAATTTCGGCGAGGTACTTGAAAATACCTACGGGATATCCGCAGCCGGCATACTCAACATAGCTCCGCAGTTGGCGATACGGACATGGCGAATGAAAGTGACACCAGCGCCCGCGCGCCCGACCGATGCGCCGATCGGCCCGGACGTTTTAGACACTCATTGGGCCAAGGTGGACTGTTTATCGATCAATGCCAGAAGTATGAAACCCAACCAATGGGCGGTATTCCGTACCACGGTACAGGTATCGGCGGCCGCGCTCAGGGAAAAGAAAACCGGCCTGCGATTCGGACGGATCAGCGGCGAAGGATGGGTTTTTGTTAATGGCCGGCTCGTCGGTCATAGCACTTCCCGGTCGCAGATGCCGATATTTGATGCGGCGGAGGCATTGCGCCCGGGGCGAAATGTGCTTGCGGTGCTGGTGCATAACAAGATTGGCGCAGGTGGAATCGGGCAGGTGGCATTCATCAGTGCGGCGCAACTTGAAGGTGAAATCGAATTTCATGCAGCACCCACCGGGCTGGCACATGGTTTCTACCGTCCGGAATTTGACGACAGCAACTGGGTAAGCCATTCAATGAGTTCACCTCCGCCGCACGAAGCACTGCTGGTATGGCAGCGTATGGAATTTACGCTGCCACAGTCGCCGGTGGGAGTGTGGCTGCCCTGGTGTCTGAAGATACAGGCTTCCGGCAACGGGTTTATATATCTCAATGGGCATGCGCTGGGCCGCTTCTGGCAGCATGGCAAACAGCGGGAATATTTTCTGCCGGACTGCTGGCTTAAGCCGGGAGGCCGCAATATTATAGCCTTGTGTCTACGCCCGCTGGATCGCCCCGGCACAGTGCAATCGGCCAGCGTCGTTCCTTATACCTGGTACGCGGAGTACCGCGCCCCGAGGCATCAACCGTAATCTGGTTTGGACGCAATACGCAATAGAAAGGAATTTTCCGTATCGCGCAGGCGGCGGGATTATCACTGATAATGTTTTTACCGGTAAACATTGCGGAGAAGACAAGGGCAGCGGTGCCACAACAGAGCTTCGACGGTATTGTTGCGCGAGATGTTTTGAACCGCCGGCGAGGTATTGACGGTGGTATCGCTTTGAAGCGCACTAAACCCTCAGGCAAAGAAGCCGGCTCAATCCAGCCGAGCTCGAACCGGGGTGTCCGGCGCAACAGCACTTCGGCTTGCGGGAGTTGAAGTGCAAGTAATCTGAGGCACACAATGACACTCTTGACAATGGATATAAAACGATGTCGCGGTGGCCGGGAACCGACCGTTCACGATAATCGACTGATAGATATAACCGGATGGGTTGATTCATCGAATTCAGTATGTTGGAATATATTGGACGGACCTGTTATGAGAAAAATATCGTTAAGCCTTTTGCCAGTTCTGCTTGTCATCATGGTGGCACTATCGGTTTCTACGGGGCCGTCGATCGCCGCATCACCGGCACGTAACACGACCCTGCACAAGCAATTTAAGCGGCTGTGCTCCCTGGCTGTCGCAAAAATTACCGCAAGAAAACTTCGAGGTCCGTTCTTTGTCGATTCCTACGCCGTGCGAGCTCTGTGCGTGGCGTACGACATGACTGGCAACGCCAAATATCTGGACGCCTGCCGGCAATGGTGCCGCAGAATGATGGGATATCAGCAGCACATGACGCCCGCCGGGGCCTACTATATGAACTACAACCGCAAACCGGGACAGGTCACCGGGGACTGGTACGTGGCGGACAGTTCGTCAATCGCCATGGCTCTGGCGACCACGGCCATGCGCTGTCATGGTGCGTTTCGAAACCGGTTGCTTCATTCCGCACAGCGGTTTGCTTCGCTGGTTATGAAACATTATCTCCGTGCCTCGGGTGGCGTGAGCGATGGCCTGTGGGCGCGGTCGCATCAAGCGTGGTGGTGCAGTTCCGCATTGTTCGGTTCATTATTGTTTGTTCTTTATACGGATACCGGAAACCGGCATTATCTCAATAATGCTCTGCGCGTGGTGAATTGGATGAACCGTCAGAATTTGAACAAACAGCGTTTCTTTCCATTGTCGCAGCAGGGACCGACGATGATCATGTATGTCATGGAATGTTACAGTGCCGGTTGGCCGTATATTGAAAAGGACCCCTCGCTGGCCAAGCCGGCTTTGGCCAAAGTAAACTGGTGTTTGCATTGGATACGCACCGAGCAGCACATTCCCCTGGCCCGTCGCCGGTGGATGGTCACGCGGGGCTGGGGAATGAAATTTGGCGGTCTGCCGTTCCACGAATACATTTTTTCGCGGTATGTTCCCGCTGTTGAGCAGCGTCAATTGACAACGGCGGCAGACAAGGAAATGCGCCGGCTGGCCTCGGTTGTATTCGTCAATCGGATCAAATTTACGCAGCTTTGCGCATTTCTCATGATGTCTTATGCCCAAAGGTTGGATCCCGGCGCAATTTACAGACACTCCCGGGTTCGGCGCGGGCTTAACGCCGGTTTGCGCAGTTGTTCCAACCTTGCGCCAATTGCTGAACCGTCATTTTGAGCCTCGGCCGGCCATTCCGGGGCCAACCGCTTGTGCTTTGCAGAATACGATCTTTGTTGACCCGGGAGTGGGGTTTTCAGCCGGCGGTATTATGCGGACAACGTATCGCGGATTAAACCATCGGCTATTCGGTGCAAAATTTGCTGGAACACAGCAAGAACCGATGTGCGAAACTTTTTAGCGGTCTGAGAAGGCCGCAAACAGGTGTGGATGGATATGATCATGCGGCGTGTTTATGCCTCAAATGCATATTGAATAACGGCGATATCATCTGGAGCAAAGTGCACGCCGCTGACCCGCGGGATGTCGCACGGTGCCATGCGTGTGAGCCAACCACCATTGTCAATGGTGTGGTGCGGAAGGTAGAACGGTTTGCCATCCGGGCACGGGGTATTGCGGCAATCCGGGCGATGGGAGGCAGCATATGGAAAAAGAGGGGGGCTTTGGTTGCCAGTTGCGGCACATTTGCATCTGAAGCGTGAAAGGCGTACAAAAGAGGCGTGGAAATGTTTGCCGGGAGCTTATTTTATGGACGGGATATCGTTCGATCAGCAAGTTTGCACGAATCTGGACCAATCCATCGGCCTGGAATGGTTGTGTACCAATGGACTTGGCAGCTTTTCGTCGGGAACGGTTTCGGGCGTTAATACACGCAAGTATCACGGCTATCTGACGGTGGCGGCCCGTCCGCCGGTTGAGCGGTATGTGATGCTGTCGCACGTGGAGGACCGGCTCTGGATCGCGGATCGCAGCTACGGACTATCCAGTAATGAATTTCCCGATGTCATTGATCCGCAGGGTTATAAAAATTGCGCAGGTTTTTCATATCAATATGGACCGGTCTGGCAGTATCGCTGCGGCGATGCACTTGTTGAAAAATCCGTTGTTTTAGCCCATGGTCAGGATGCCGTGAGCATCCGCTACAAACTTCTGCAATCTCCGGGGCCGCGCGTGCCGGTGCGACTGCACGTTCAGCCGATGCTGGCGGGGCGGCATTTTCACGGCACAACCACAGCGGCCAATCGGCCGCAATGGCAACTGGCGGATCGCAATTCCGCGCATGACCTGGTGATACTTTCTTCGCCCCAATGTCCGATCAAGCTCTTCATCAGCCACAATGCCGATCATTTCAGTGAGGGGCAGTGCTGGTGGTATAACTTTACGCTGCGTGCGGAATCCGCGCGTGGCTACCCGGACCGCGACGACCTGTGGACGCCCGGTGCACTGGAATTCACCCTTACGCCCGGCGTTGCCGTCGGTCTGATCTGTTCCACGCGGCCCGTTGCGTTTACCGAACAGCCCGCCATGTTTGCCAATGCGGCCAAGCGCCGGGAGTCACTGGAAATAAAGATCAACGATTCGTCGGAACCCGCCAGGCTGGCGCAGAAATTATCTGTGGCGGCGGATCAATTTATAGTCAGCAGGGCGGGAGAGAAAACCACCGCCGGCAAAATGTCCGTCATCGCCGGTTATCCCTGGTTTGAAGATTGGGGCCGCGACACATTTATCAGCCTCGCGGGGTTGTCCCTGGTTACGGGGCGGCCGGATGTGGCACGAAGTGTGCTGGTAACATTTGCCGATCATATCCGCGACGGACTGGTACCCAACCGCTTTCCGGATGAGTCCGACCATCCGGATTACAACACGGTGGATGCGTCGCTGTGGTTTATTCACGCGGCTTATCAATATTGGCGTTATTCCGGTGACCATGCGTTGCTGCGCGATTACTTATATGCGCCGCTGAATCAGATTATTGATTGCTATCGCACCGGCACGCACTACGGCATCCGGATGGATTCCGACGGCCTGATACGGGCCGGCGAGCCAGGCGTGCAACTTACTTGGATGGACGCCAAAATTGGAAATGAAGTGGTCACCCCGCGCTATGGCAAGCCGGTGGAAATTAACGCCCTGTGGTTCAATGCCCTGAAAATAATGGAAACCGTGGCCCGATTGGCCGTGAATTATGCCCGGGCCGACGAACTGGCGGCTCTGTCGGTGAAAGTTCAGGCGGCCTTTTGCGCGAAGTTCTGGAATCCCGCCGCCGGATGCCTGTTTGATGTTATTGCCGATGATGGATATGGCGATCCGTCGATTCGTCCCAATCAGATCATCAGTCTGGGATTGCCTTTCGGTATGCTTGATGAAGGCAAATCCAGATCGGTTCTCAATGTGGTAAAGAATAAATTGCTCACACCCATGGGCTTGCGTACGCTGGCCCCGGGCAGTCCCGGATATCAAGGGCGGTATGTTGGCGATCAGAATGCGCGCGACCATGCCTACCATCAGGGCACGGCATGGCCATGGCTGATTGGCCCGTTTGTCAGCGGATATGTCAAAACTCTGGGCAATACGCCGCAAAATCGGGCCGATGCGTGGGGCTTTCTCAAGCCATTTACCGGGCACCTCATGCAGGCCGGCCTGGGGAGCATCAGTGAAATTGCCGATGGCGATTCCCCCAACACGCCCCGCGGATGCTTTGCTCAGGCATGGTCGGTGGCGGAAGTGCTGCGGCCCTTGTGGGAGGATATTCTGCAAATGGCACCGCCCTGGCCGCACGAAGCTGCGGCGACGAAAAAACCCTCGGCTGTATCGCTTGCGGGTGCCGACAAATAGAATCACAGTTGGTGCTTGGCCGCAGGGAAGATTGGCATCCTTCTTTGAATCGCCGCGGGAAGAATCTTTTGTTTGGCAGCCTCCGAAACAACAGCAGAATGGCAGTAACCTTGCCGGGCCAAACATCAACTGTCGCGCACCGTTTTTCACCGCGGTATATGTTCTTATTACTTGGAGTATGGATATGGCGCTATCGGTTGGTTTTATCGGTACAGGTCGTATGGGCACGCCGATGGTTCGCAATTTAATCGCGGCCGGCTTTTCTGTGCGGGTATACAACCGGACGGCCGCCCATGCATCCAACGCAGTCGCCGCCGGCGCAGTGGCATGCGGTACACCGGCGGAAACGGTTGCCGCCGACGGAATCGTATTGAGCATGTTGGCTGATGACGCCGCTGTGCGGGAAGCTATGGTGGGAAAACATGGCATTCTCGACAAACTGGGACCGGGCGGTATTCATGTTTCAATGAGTACGATAGCTCCGGCTACGGCAGGGGAACTGGCGCAATTACATGATCAACGCGGGTCGAAGTATGTGGCGGCACCGGTTTTTGGGCGTCCAGATGCCGCGGCGGCAAAGAAGCTTTGGGTTTGCACGTCGGGAGATGCTGGTGCCAAATCACGGGTTCGTCCGGTTCTGGAGGCTCTGGGGCAGGGCGTGGTGGATTTTGGCGATCGTGTGGAATCCGCGAATGTGCTGAAATTATGCGGTAATTTTATGGTAGCCGCCGCCACGGAAGCGATGGCCGAGGCCTTTACCCTGGCGGAGAAAGCCGGGGTTAATAAGCAAGCGGCCCTGGAATTATTATGTGGTGGTCTATTTGCCAGTCCGATTTACCGAAATTATGGCCAGTCGGTGGCGGATGTTTCGCATGATCCGGCGAAATTTTTATTGCGGCTGGGATTAAAAGATCTGCGACTGGTGCGGGAAGCAGCGGATCAATACGGCACTCCCATGCCATTGGCGGATTTGGTATTCAACCGGCTGCAATCCGGAGTGGCCAAAGGGCGCGGAGAAATGGACTGGACTGGTCTGGCGCTTGGTGCCCGTGATGACGCGGGATTAAGTGCGTGAGTTCATGGCTCGACATGTGAATCAGCACGGTGTATGGTCTGATAACCATGCCGAATGATGTGAAATGTGTGTTTCCACGGCCTGGCGATTGACTTATTCAATGGTGATGTCTATAAGGGAATCGTAATGGTCGTTGGACTGAGGTGAAGAGAGAGCCATCCCAATTACAAGTGGTGTTCCTTTTCAAACGTCGTTGCGACTTTTGTTTTATTTATTTCGGCGTGTGTGCATGGCACCATCCGAACCGGGGCTCTTTGGGAACCCCGAAAAAAAAGGAGATTCATCGATGGCATTTAAGAAACACTGTGTGATGTTCGGCAAAGCTGGTGTCTTGTTGAGTGGCGCATTAGCGGTGGGGCTTGGTGCGGCGGTCAGTTCCGCGGCGACAGTATCTATTTATAACACGGGAACGAATGACAGCGGGAACGTGCTGGCCAGTGGTGCTGCTGTTCCCAATTACACGCTGGTTTCGGCTCCCAATGGTCAGGCAACGACGCTGGCTGTGTATTCCTCTTCAGGCGGTTATCCGGGCAGTGCATGGCTGGCACCGAATACTACCTCCGCCTGGATCGCACCTGCTTCGGATGGTGCATACAGCAATTCGCCGCAAACTTTCGGCCTTCCCGGGAACTACGACTATCAGACAACCTTCACTTCCGCCGTTGCAGGCGTCATCACGATTACCGGGCAGTGGGCAACCGACAACAGTGGCACGGGAATCGTCATTGACGGCGTGGCGGCACCAATGACCCCCGCCGAACTACCCGGTTATACGGGATTCCAATCGTTTACGTCATTTAATATTACCGGAAACGTTGTTGCCGGAAGCAACACGCTGGATTTTCTGGTAAGCAACGGGGCCACCAGCACCCGCACCGACTCGGCCAATCCCGTCGGATTGCGCGTTGAAATCAGTAGAGCCAATGTTGCGGCAGCACCTGTTCCGGGCACCGGAGCTTTAGCGCTGATCGGTGGTCTGGCGATGGTTGGTGGGCTGGCACTGCGACGGCGCGTGTGCGGCTAAGTCCAGGCAACTACCTGCAAGTATTAACAGATTTTCAACGCGGCGAGTGCTCCTCGCCGCGTTTTCTTTTTGCTGCGCCATCACACGTGATAAACGCTGGTGCCGGAGCAATCGGGAAAAAACGGGGACAGACATCAAATGTGTGATCCCGTTACACGCGCCCATATTGGCCCGGTAGCGCGATGGCGCCCTTGTGGCCTGATTCGGCGGCGGCGCGAATTGGGAAATACGGATCACGCAGCGCCTGTCGGGCCATCAATACCAGGTCCGCCTTGCCCGTGGCGATGATGTCCGCGGCCTGATTGGTCTGCGTAATAAATCCAACCGCCGCCGTGGCGATACCCGCATCACGGCGAATGGCCTGTGCAAACGGCACCTGAAAGCCCGGGCCAACGGGGATGGTCGCATGTGGTACCACCGCGCCGCTGGAACAATCCACCAGATCCACCTCTGCCGCCTTCAATAGTTTCGCCAGCGCCACGGAATCTTCCAATGTCCAGCCACCATCAACCCAATCGACACAACTGAGGCGAACCGCCAGCGGCAGCCGCGACGGCCAGACCTGACGGACGGCCGCCAGTGTTTCCATCAGCATGCGGATGCGATTGTCAAAGCTGCCACCATAGCCATCCGACCGCCGGTTGGTCAGAGGTGATAAAAATTCATTGATGAGATAACCGTGGGCGGCATGGATTTCCAGCAATTCATAACCGGCGTGCAAAGCCCGGGTTGCGGAAGCCGCGAAGGCGCCTTGTATGGCTTTAATTTCCGCGACGGTTAATTCATGCGGCACCGGTGATTGCGCATCAAACGCAAGGGGAGATGGTGCCACAACCGTCCATCCACCTTCCGCCGGGGAAAGCGGTTTTCCCGGTTGGGGCACGGCAAAGAGCCGGGCGGTGGAAGCCTTACGCCCGGCATGCGCCAGTTGGATTGCCGGAGTGCCACCGTACGTTTTTATAAAATGCGTGATGCGGGCCAGCGGCTCAATGTGCTCGTCATTCCAGAGTCCGGCATCGTGCGGACTGATACGGCCCTCCGGCGTAACCGCCGTGGCCTCAGCCACAATCAATCCCCAACCGCCCACCGCGCGTGTGCCCAAATGGACAATATGCCAATCCGTCGCCCGTCCATTATCCGAAGAATACATACACATGGGCGAAACGCCCAGGCGATTGCGAATGGTTATATCTCGTAATTTCAACGAATCGAAAAGTTCCGGCATGTAGTTATCTCCTGAAACAAAACCAAGGCAATGTCCATGCTCCGTACGGCTAATTCGGAAATATCCCGAAATAACTCGCAATTTGCGATGATCGACGGTTATGTCGGACCACGCGACCGGGCACGCCTTGGTGGTTACCGCAACCCGTGCCCGGCCAAATCACCAGAGGAGTATAGATGATAATCAATGCCCGGATCAAGTCGCTACCCGTGATCGAATCTGGTGCGATAAAAGTCCCGGCCGAGCATCGTGCCATATCCGTCGAAATGCCGAATGTGCCCAATTGCCCAATCACCACGCGCCCGCCGGGGCCGAGGAAGATTCGCTTGTATTGTCAGATGTTGCAATCATGCTTGCAGTGCTTTGGTGGCGTTGCCTGATTAATCTGCACAATAATTGCCGCTGTCTTATGGTCGCTGTCTGGTGCGCCATACACTGATTTTCTCGCTGCTGGTGCCGCTGCGCGTTCGAGCTAAATAGCGCTGCCGGTAACGCCAAGGCTCTTGGCCACCTGAAAAGATTGCCGGATATGCTTACCGATATGCGGCGTGGAGTACTTGAGGCGTATGGCGTAAGGCTCTAGAATCAAGACTTGTAATTTCGGGCTTGAATGCTTGAATACTCATTGGCAGCGGCGTTCGTGCGAAACCTGTGTGCCAGGAAGGGCAACTGTCGGTATTAAAGTGGAGAATCAGATCTATGCCGAAGCTTACCGGTAAGAAAAAAGTTACATCATCTGACAAGTCCGGCCAATCCGGGACTTACGCCAGACCAGCCAAGGCCTGGCAGGCGCGAATTGGAGATGCGGCTGATCCACTGGCGGAGAAATTTGTCGAATCGATTTCCTTTGATTACCGTCTGGCGGAATATGATATTCGCGGGTCGTTGGCGCACGCGGAGATGCTTTGTAAAGTCGGGATGATTTCCGACTCCGATCTTGCGGCTATTCGCAAAGGCCTTGCAAGCATCCTGGAAGATATACGGGCCGGCCGATTTCAATTTGATCTGCAACAGGAAGATATTCACATGGCGGTGGAGGCTGCCCTGATTAAGCGGGTGGGCGATCCGGGGCGTAAATTGCATACCGCACGTTCGCGCAATGATCAGGTGGCACTGGACATCCGTCTCTGGTGTGTGGCGGCGATGGATAACATTGATCAACTGCTCATGTGGTTGCAGGAGGCGTTTCTGGCTCTGGCCCAACAGGATGGGGAGGTGGTCATGCCCGCGTATACGCATCTGCAGCGGGCACAGCCGATTCTGGCGGGCCACGAGTTGCTGGCCTACGTGGAGATGTTTCAGCGAGATCGGGATCGCCTGGCGGATTGCCGCACGCGCACCAATATCAGTCCGCTGGGTTCCGGCGCGGTGGCGGGCAGTACCCTGGCCATAGATCGCTTGCATGTGGCGCGCCAGTTGGGCATGACCGGCATAACCGGAAATTCTCTGGATTCCATCAGCGATCGGGATTTTGTCGTGGAGTTTGCTTTCGTGCTTTCCATGATCGCCATGCACTTGTCCCGCTGGGCGGAACAATGGATTTTGTATAGTTCCACCGAATTTGATTTTATTCGCATCGCGGATCAGTTTACCACCGGCAGCAGCATGATGCCGCAGAAACGCAACCCGGACATGCTGGAATTAATCCGCGGCCGAACCGGCGGCGTATATGGCCAACTGATAGCGCTTCTGACCATGCTAAAGGGGCAGCCCCTGGCTTATAACCGGGATATGCAGGAGGACAAACGGTGGCTGTTCGCGGCATTTGATTCCGTGGAGTTGTCCCTGCAGATTGCGGCACCCATGGTTATTAGCGCTGCACTGAAACAACAGACCATTGCCCGGCGACTCGACGAGGGATTTCTGGATGCCACCGTGCTGGCTGAATATCTGGTGCGCAAGGGTGTGGCTTTCCGCACGGCCCATCAGATTGTCGGATCCATGGTGGCGCATTGTGAAAGCCAGGGTCTGACACGGCTCATGGACCTGCCATTGGAAACCATGCAGAAATTATCGCCGAAAATCGGTGCGGATGTCCTGACGGTATTAGGTGCCGCCAATGTCGTGGCGGCGTACCAATCGGCTGGAGCCGGCGGAAAAAAACAGTTGGCCGCGCAACTCAAGCGTTGGAAAAAGGCGCTTGGGAGAAAATAGCGGATTAACTCAAACGCCGTCCGCACGTGTATGACGACAGAGGCGGGGCCATGGCAATGCTTGCCCGCCGGTAAGACTCCGGCGGGACAACTGTGCCGGCGGTGGGACTTATTTAAGCAACCCGGCGCGGGTGAAACATTGATTCCAATTGCGCCAGGCGAACTGCTCGATTTGTCCGTCGGTAAAGTTGGCGGCGGCGAGGGCATCGCAGAGTTTTACCAGATCGGCGGGGCGGCGAATGCCCGCAGGCAGATCTAGTGCGGAAAAGCCGCCATCCATATCCGACCCCAGGCCAACAATATCGGTGCGACCGGTTAATTGAACCATGTGTTCAATATGCTTTACCGCATCGGTGATTACGGCGGAACCCGTGCTGACAAGAAACTTTGAAAACAGATTAATGCCAATAACGCCATCGGCATTTGCCAGCGCCAAAATCTGCTGATCCGACAGATGTCTTTCCGGATGCTTCTTTCCCGGCAGCAACCGGCGGCAATTGCTGTGCGATGCGATTTTCGGCCGCCGCGCATGAGCCAGAACGGACCAGAACGCCTGTTCCGACAGGTGTGAAACGTCATGTACCATCGCCAGATTATCCGCGTGTTCCAGAAGTCTCCGGCCGTCCGCCGTAACATCTCCGCCGGATTGATCACCGCCGGCCCATCGCGTTGCATTGACCCAGGTAAGGCCTAATATTGCTATTCCCCGGCTATGGAACTCCGTAAGATCGTCAAGCGTCCGGATTCCCGCAGCGCCTTCCAGCAGCAGCAGTAATTCAAGGCGTGGGGGACAGTGGCGTTCGGCCAGAGCGGCCAGATTTACAAGCCCGGCGCTGTGCCACTGGTGATACCGGTTAATCTGCCGCAGTGACGATTGATATGCTTCATCCGGTGAACTGTAGCACCAGGGGCCATCGACCATAAAACCGGAATCATCTGGTCCGCGCGGCTGGACAAAAACGGTGGCCACAGCGCGTTGGATATGGCTTTGGGTCAGGGATTTGAGTGTTAACGCCGCAGGATGTTCCGCATCATCCGGCGGATCAGCCAGCATGTCTCTGCCCATTTCAGCCAGATAAGCCAGATCCAGATGAGCGTCAAAGAAGTGCGGTGATCTCATCACTCCTCACTGCCCTGGATGCTGATGATCTCATATTCGCCGATGATCGGAAGGCTGGCGAAACTGCCACTGACAACGTGCAGCAGTCCCATCAAACCCAGCGCCGCAAAAACCAGCCAGATCAGGCCACCGATAAAGGATGTC
>JAJZJL010000124.1 GCA_021810145.1 Planctomycetota bacterium
GGCCCTGTTTCAGTTTTGATGATGTCGCGCAGCAAGGACAGACCCAGGAGTATCCCGATGTACCGCCGCACCTTGGCGATGAATTGGCCGATTCAGCCCATTGCGGCATCGACAACCTCGCGCATGATAAGGAACTGCCTGGCCTCCCGACCGAAACGGCCCCCGCCAATCAGGTCGCATGTTTTACGGAGAGTGGTCGTTCGTTGAACCGGATTAGCCGCCTCCTATGCGACTTGAGATCTGGAACCCGCTCAAAAATCCAGATCGATAAACACAACGAATTCGCGGCTCCTCTGAAAAATCTCCGCCCGATCGGACGCGTATTTTCACCGGAGTTTTTCGTGCGCGCTTACCAGATCAAAAAATGCAAAAATGAGATTAGCTGTCCAAGTTCCGGCGCGTCAGGGCTGCCCGATGCATCAGGCCGGCCTTAACTGACCTCGCCCCCAACCGTTTGTGAAATGATCCATGAGTTGCCTTGAAATGAAAAGCAAAATTCCGTCAGGCTTTCGAGAATCAACCGCAGTTCACAATTGTCCTCTGTAGTATGTCAGTGCGGCAGAAATGCGGCTCGGCGCGGCCCCGTAAAAGCTTACAAGGCAGTGGCGCATGGACAGCGCTGGATCCATTGATAAGAAGTAGGAATTGTGCACTTGAATGATATTGAAAACCGATGGATAATCCGCCAAGGGGATCAAGAATGCTTGATCCGCTCCCAGAGGTCTAACGGGAGTCCGCCTGATTTTATGCTTGGCACGCTTTTTCTGATTTGCGCCGTTGCAGGCGGCACTTTATTTTTGTGCCTGTTTTTTCTGCAACTTCTTGGCTTGGGCGGGCATCATGCCGGCATGCACCATAGTTCGTCCCCCGGTGTGCACGCGAACCATTTGACTCCAGGCACTCATTCCGCACCGGCACAGGCGGGTGGCTTTCGCGGCCATCTGGCCCGCAGCCTTGGAGGCAAGCAGGCTGTATCTCATGTTCTCGCCCACCAGAGCAGCAGCCCCGGACAGACCGGGCACTGGGCACCAGTGTTACAGTCATGGCTTGTGACAATGCTGAGTTTTCAGGGAATCGTGACCGGGGTCACCGCTTTTGGCCTGGTCGGTTTGGCCGCAATGTCACAAAACTGGACAGTTTGGCTGGTCTTGCCATTGGCGTCTCTGAGCGCAATCGGCGCAAGCCTTCTGGTCGCTTCATTGCTTCATCTTCTACTGTCGATGGATTCGGACGGAACCATCAATACGGTGGAGGCAATCGGTTCCACGGGTTCGGTCTACCTTTCGATTCCACCGCGGAACACTGGAATCGGAAAAGTTCTGGTAAGGATGCAGGGGAGGACCATGGAATACAGTGCGGTAACTTATCAGCCCGAAGAGATTAAAACGGGAGAAGAAATTATAGTTGTGGGCGTGCAGAAACCGGGTATCCTAGAGGTGTCGTCGGCGTCATCCGTGCCAACTCGGATCGACTTTTAAAAAAGCAAAGGAGCAACACGATGATTCCCCTGGCGTTTATGCTTCCGGCAGCGGTCGTTACAGGCGGTCAGTGGATCGGCATACTGAGCGCTTTTGTTGCAATCGTTTTTTTCTCTTTCGTTCTGCTGGCGCTTAGCCGATACAAGCGCTGTCCGAGCAACCGAATACTGGTAATCTACGGTCGAGTCGGCGGCGGAAACACGGCCCGGTGTATTCACGGCGGCGCCGCCTTTGTTCTGCCACTGATACAGGACTGCTCGTTCCTGAGCCTCGAACCGTTACAGATAGAAATCCCGCTCTCCGGCGCCCTATCCATTGAAAATATCCGTGTGAGCGTACCGAGTGTGTTTACCGTGGCAATTGGCACCACGCCTGAATTGATGCAAAACGCGGCCATCCGCTTGTTGGGGCTCGACATGAAGCGCATTCAGGAGCGTCTGGAACACATTATTTTCGGACAATTTCGTGATGTGATAGCCTCCATGAAAATCGAGGATATTGCACGACACCGCGAGCAGTTCCTTAAGAACATTCAACTTTCACTGGAGCCGGAGCTTAACAAACTGGGACTGGTGCTCATTAATGTGAACATTACAGATATTAATGATGAATCCGGCTATATCGTGGCGATCGGCAAGAAAGCCGCCTCGCAGGCGGTGCAACAGGCCATGGTGGATGTCGCCCAGCAGGAAAAACTGGGAGCGGGAGGCGTGGCGGACGCCGAACGCGAAAAAGCCATTCAGGTTGCCAACGCCCAGAAACTCAAGGACATCGGCCTGCACGAAGCCCAAAAAGATCAGGCCGTTCGTGTCGCGGAACTGGAACGCGACCAGAAAATCGGGGAGGCCACGTCGCAGCGTGATCAGATCGTCCGCTTTGCCGAACTGGACAAGGAGAAAAAAGTCGCCGAACAGAAGGCTAGTTTTCAGCGCGATATTGAGGTTGCGGAAGCGGATCAGGCCAAGCGTATCGCCGTGGCGGATGCCAACGCCGTCGCAATTGCCGGAGAGAGCAAGGCACAAGCCAATATTGCATCGGCTCAATCCGAACTGCAAATCAGGCAGGCCGAGGCCTATCGGGCCGCTGAAATTATGAAGCGTCAGGCCGATGCGGCGGTCGAAGAGGCCCAGAATCTGGCGTTGGCAAAAGCGGCCATGGCAAAAGCCCAACTGGTCGAAGCGCAGCAGATCGCCGCGGTCGAAGCTCCTGCCAAGGTTGAAAAAGCGAAGATTCTCGTCGATGCTCAAGCCGCCGCGGAAAAGCGGCGACTGGAAGCGGAAGCGGAGGCCAATGCGATTTTTGTAAAAATTGACGCCGAAGCCCGTGGACAATATGAAACACTGGCGAAGAAAGCCGAGGGCCTGAAAATGATTATCGACGCCTGCGGCGGATCGGACAAAGCCTTCCAGATGCTCATGTTGGAGCACATGGACAAACTGGCGGAAACTGCGGCCACGGCCATTTCCAATATTAAATTTGATAAAGTGGTGGTGTGGGAAAATGGCCACTCCGGCTCTAACGGCAATGCGGCGTCGAACTTTCTGCAGGGGATGGCGCGAAGCATGCCGCCAATGATGCAGGTGATGCGCGATATCGGCGGAGTCGAATTGCCGGAGTATCTTGGACGGTTTGCAACAGACGGCGCTGTCCGAAAAACGGTCGATGAAAAGCCCGCGACCGAGAATCCCAGTCCGGAAGTTGATGCAACCCAGGGCGCTTAAACGGCGTACTCATTCGAGGATATATAAGACAGGAATAGATTATGTTGAAACGAATCGGCAATTTGTTCAAGGGGGTTCTGGGCACGTCGGTTTCCAGTATCGAGCGACGGAACCCCGAGATGCTTCTGGAGGTGGAAAAGGAGAATGTTCGCGCTCAGATCGGCAAGTTTAACAAAGGATTGGCCGCTCACGCGGGACTGTGCGAGCGGCTGATGTCGCGTGTTAAAACACTGGAGAACGATCAACAGGAACTTCAAGCCCGTACCAGCGCCCATTTGCGGGCAGGAAACCGCGACCTGGCGGCACAGTATGCGTTGCGGCTCAAAACCACAGCGCATGAGCTGGAGGAAAACCGGCGACAACTCGGTGCCGCGGAAGAGACCTATAGCACGCTGATTCGCCAGCGCGATGTGGCCGTCGAGGCGGCCCGCCAGAAAATAGAGTCACTCAAGCAGTCGATCGACGATTTAAAGGTAAAAAAAGCGATGGCGGAGCTGACAGAAACCGCCTCGGGCATGGTGACCGGGGCCGGTGCCAGTGGCGACACCCTCTCGCGCCTGCGCGAAATGGTAGAGGATGAACGATCCAAGGCGGCGGGACGGATTCGCGTAGCACGCGACTCAATGTCGCTTACAGACCTTGACATCAAGGAGCGCGAACAGAAAGCCATGGCAGAACAGGCCCTCGCGGAGTTTGAGGGCAAAGCCCCGCCTCAACTCGGTGCCGGTGACACCGCAAACCCAAGCTGATTACCGATGCAGCCCGGGTGCTCAAGCGCCGTTCGACACTGGATCGCCTGAAAAGGCTATTGGCCGATCCCGGCATCGGATGGGCACGTAAAATGAATGGTGCCGATCCAATGACGGTTTACCTTCATGCCCAGCGCCAATATAGAATTCCTGCGGAAGTGCCCTCGCATTTTTATCGTCTTGAGTTTTGCCGCACTCATTTCCGCGCGGCCGGACCTTACCGCGACCATTGATTTTCGTCGCTCCCGTCGGGTTATCCTGACCTTTTTCATCGGCCCGTTTTTTTGGGAAGGCATGCGGATATTCCATCACCGTGCGATGATCTTTGCGATAAGTGGCAAGCTTTCTTTCTGTGGGTTTTTAGTGCGGCTCATTAGCATTTTCCTAATAGTCCGCTTTGCGGTAGCCCGGGCGGTGATCGTCGGCATCGTAGGCGACGGTTTGTTCGGTACCATGAACTTCCACGCGCTGAATGGAAACCGCTTTGCCGGTTTTTTCATCAATGGTGGCCAGAATACCGCTCATGCGCGGATCACCCGTGGCCACGTCAAACATCTGCGGCATGCTGGTAGTGAAAAATTTCAGCACCCGCTCGGTCCGTCGCCCCAGCACACTGGCATACGGGCCGGTCATGCCGACATCAGAAATAAACGCGGTTCCGCCCGGCAGCACGCGGGCATCGGCGGTGGGCGTGTGGGTGTGGGTACCAAAGCAGACCGACACGCGACCATCCAGGTACCAGCCCATGCCAACTTTTTCACTGCTGGCCTCGGCATGAAAATCCACCACGCGCACCAGAACATCACGCGGCACTTCCTCCAACATGCGGTCAATGGCCGGATAGGGACTGTCAATGGGATCCATATATACCCGGCCCATAACCTGCAAAACCGCCACACTCACACCACCGGCCGTTTTGGCCAGCGTCCAGCCTTTACCAATACTTTCCTTCGGAAAGTTGCCGGGGCGTATTAACTGATTCGATGTTTCCAGCAGTTTAATGACTTCCCGCCGCCGATAGGTATGATCCCCCATCGTGCATACGTTTACACCCGAAGCCAGTAATTTTTCAAAAATAGCCGGAGTCAAACCGGAACCACCGGCGGAATTCTCCGCATTGGCCACCACCAGATCAATGCCGCGGGATTTAATAAAATCCGGCAGCATTTCCATGATAACTTGCCGGCCAGGCCGGCCGACAATATCGCCCAGGCATAAGATATTAATGGACATGGTGCTGGCCAATCCTTTCCAATGATGGCCGCTAATTCAATGGGCCGGCAAGATAATGAATGCTTAAAAAGAAAACCACCTGAATAATCAGCGCAATCAGCGCCATAAAAAAAAGCACTTTGATTGAAAACCATAAGGTTCCCGGCACCAGGCCGGAAAGATCATCGCGCCGCACCGTCTGATACACCAGTGAAATGATCACCACCAGCGGAAAAATCAGCAGCAGCCATATGGCAGTGAGGTGCGGAATGGCGGAATACAGCGGATTAATAAATGGAACCCAGGCCAGCGGTCCAAGCAGAGCGGTCATGTTTTGGCCTCCGTGGCTTTACCGGCTGGCGGCATCTGCGGGGCTGGCTCGCTGATTCGCATAAACAAGTCCACCAGAATCAGCAGATTCAGCATGCCCGCCAAACCACAGTACGCCGTGGCAACTTCCTGAATCAGCGGGGCAAAACCCGGCGGATGGTGCGACTTCGGCGGGTAGTAATGCGGCTTAATGGTAACACCCGCAACGGCCGGCCACCCTGCCATATACTGGGCATAATCCCACAAGCGCTGGCGCGGACGGTTCAGCGCCGGCAAGCCACCCAGCAGCAGCCCCATGAAAAACAGGCCATGAATGCCCAATGCAAAAATTTTCGCGTGTTTCTTACGGCCCACCATCCAATGGCCCAGGCCGGGGACAAACCACCCTACCGCCAGCGCCACATATCCAATTGCGCCTGAACCATTATCTTCAATTGAAGAATCCAAGAACCGCTCCAAAATCCGCTGCGGCACATTCTGTCCAAGCAGCTACAACTCACTTTTATACCGATTCAGCCGACTTTTTGCCAATCGGGCAGACAACATCTGCCAACCGAGGACACGGCGATATTTCCAGGCAGGGTTGAAATCTTCAAAAAACAAGCGTTTTGCAATATTCCCGGGATATTCCTGAATTGGCCGATCCAGGCCGTGATCCGTGAGCACGCCTGGCGGGCCGGTGCGTTTGCCGCACCCGCCAAGGACGGTCTCTTTCAGGCTGTTAGCGGCAACTCAATTGGTGGCACGGCATGCTCGATTTCCGAACGCTGCGGCTCAAGCCAGGGTGGCAGCATTAATTTTCTGCCTAATTCCGCTGCCGGCTGATCCGCCGTAAAGCCCGGATTGCTGGTCGCAATTTCAAACAGCACGCCACCGGGTTCGCGGTAATAAATGGAATGAAAATAACAGCGATCCATAACCGGTGAAACTTTGAGACCAAGGCGGGAAATGGTCTGGTGCCACGCTGCCTGCTGGGCATTATCGGGTGTGCGAAATGCCACATGATGGACCACGCCCGCGCCCAAGGTGCCATGCCGGAGGTCCGGTACCTGCAGCAGGTCAATAATCACCCCTGGCCCATGATCGTTGGAGCCGGCCAGAAACCGAGATCGATTTTCCGCCTTATCCTGAAGTTCGTAGCCCATTACCGTCTTGAGCAATTCAATTGTTGACTCTTCCTTTCTTTGTGAAATAGTCACACTGTGCAGGCCGCGAATGGCATAAGTTACGCGAATTGGCCCGGCAGGCCAGGGCGCAGCGGTGGAATCCGCCGGTTGATCTTCACCAATGATCTCCACGCGCATACCATCGGGATCCAGGAAACTCAGCACCCGTTGACCGAATCGCACGCCATCCGATTCCGTTTCAATACCCCGCTGCGTCAACCGATTCAGCCAGAAGTCCATGGCATTGGCGGGGACGGAAAAGGCCGTCGCGGTAACCTGCGGCGGTCCCACACGTCCACGTGCGGCTCCGGGCCAGGCAAAAAATGTCAGGAGAGTTCCCGGGCGGCCCAATTCATCGCCATAGTAAAGATGGTAACTGGCGGGGTCGTCAAAGTTCACCGTGAGTTTCACCAGCCGCAGCCCCAATACCCCGCAATAGAAATTGATATTGCTCTGGGCATCCGCGGAGATCGCGGTAACATGGTGCAGCCCCGGCAAAGTGGGATTTTCTGTGTTCATCGTGATTTTCCGCCTTAAAAGACCGTCCCATTGATTTTCCTGACCAGCCCCGTACCGCCGCTTTGGTTTCTGGCCGCCGACCGATGAATTATAGCCCGCGGCAACATAAATTTGCGATTGAGGCACGCGTAACGGCGAAGGGCGATTGGAATTGCAACTTTTTTGCGGCTTTGACTTCCCAGTATCCCGCGGGCGCTCTATGATTTGGCCCGGTTGTTTGGGCACACCCTGAGCGGGGTGATGGCGTATTTTTTGCCGTTGATCCTGAACGGGCTTTTTGAGCGGGACTGTGACGAACGTATCAGTTGATAAACAAAACTCTGCGGCGATGACCGGTGCGTTGCGCCGAACATTTCGTGCCGGACTTTACGCGGCAGTGGTTGCGGCGCTGGGAAGCAGCCTTGGCCTTGTGCAGGCGCAAAGTATTGAGCAACCCATAACCCCGACTGTTTACCCGATTCTCAAGCCCACCGGAACGGTCGGCGTGCCGCTGGTGGTATCGGCCCAACACACCACCACCTGGCAGAATAACGGCGGTACGCTTCATTTATTGGCGGCGGGCCATGTTCGAATTGACATTGGCTATCGCAGGCTGTTTGCCGATCATGCGGTAATCTGGCTATATCCGCAGGGGCAGGGACAATCCGGTTATTACAAGGTGCAGGTATATCTGGCGGGCCATGTAATTATCCGTGAAGGGACGACCCATGCGGCGGTAAGCACGGCCAATGAAATGCTGGTAACCACGCGCATTACCTCGCGTGTGCGGTTATCCGGCCCGGCACCGATTGCCCGCAATGATTCGAAAAATGCCCTTGTTATCCGTGGCAGAAAACTCATAGATGAACTGGCTTCCGCGCCGCAGGCGCAGATGGCGATTCCGAATATTGAAATATCGCCAACCGAATTGGCTTTACGCAATGGCTGGTTTGCAAGCGGATCACGGGTGCCGGTTGCTCCGATTCCCGTGTCACCGTCAAAGGCCCGCTCCCGGCCAACATCCAAAGTTGCGAAATCAACGGTTCCGCCCCCACCAACCCCTCAGGTCATGGCAACGGGCAACATCATCACCGAGCGAGTCATTGGAGATCAACGCGTCACGGTGGCCAAAGGAGAATTTTTCCTGTTCCGGCAATTGCCCGGCCACAATGCCCTGGAACTTCGAGCCAATAATGCGGTCATGTTCAGCCCGGCCGGACACGCTTCGGCCGGCAGTAAAGAAGTGAGCACTGCGGAAACCGCACCCATCGCACAAAAGGTTCAGGGCGTATATCTCGATGGTGATGTAACGGTTACCTACGGCGATCAGACGCTTCATGCGGACGAGGTCTACTACGATTTCACAACGAATCGGGCGATTCTGCTTAACGCGGTACTCAGTTCACAGGATATTCAGGCAAAATCGCCTTTGTATTTGCGGGCCAAGGAAATTATTCAGCTTGCGCAGGGGCAATTTGAAGCCAAATCCGTGAAGTTATCAACCGATGAATTTTATCAGCCCCATTATTATATCGGTGCCAGCGCCATGACCGTGCGGAGTGTCATGGCGCCTGCACCGCCGGGTACGAGACCCAAAACCGCCTATTATGCCTTTACATCCACGAATACCACCGCCAGTTTTCTCGGCGTGCCGTTCTTTTACTGGCCGTATGTGTCGGGCACAACGCAACAAAGCCCGTCACCATTAAAGTCAGTAAGTGTGGGCAACTCCAGCATTTTTGGGGCGACCGTGGAGACGAATTGGAACCTGCTTTCCTTAATGGGAATCAATCCGCCGGGCGGTGTTACAGCGGACGTTAATGTCAATGAATACTCCAGCCGCGGCCCATCGACCGGAGTTAATGCGCGATATGACATTAACGGAATGCGTGGTGTGGTAAATAGCGCGTTGATGTATGACACCGGCACCGATCAACTCGGAGCCAACCGTGACAACTTGCCGGTCAGCCAGCACACGCGCGGTTATATTTCCGTGCGGCATATGCAGCAGCTTTCAGATCAGTGGACGGTTGCGGTGGAAGGCAGTTACGTTTCTGATCCCAATTATCTGGAGCAATATTTTCAGAGCATTTATGCCACCGCTCCGGAGCAGCAAACCTCCATATATGTTAAACAGCAGCATCATACGGAAGCTCTCACGGCACTGGGAAAATGGAATCTGACCGGATTTATAACCAATGCCGATCTGGAAAACAATGAATATTCGGTCCAGCGCTATCCCGAAGTCCATTATTACCGCGAGGGTGACAAAATTCTGGGCCTGTTCACCTATTTCAGTGACAGCAGCGGCGGAATCATCAACGACCAGTTCAGCAACACAACGTCCGGCGTGCGGGCGCTGCAACTGAATTTTCCGGGATTAAATCCCAATGAAACCTTCTCACAGTATTATCTGGGCAACGGCTGGACCGATCAGCCCGTGGCCCGATTGGATTCCCGCCAGGAAATTGACTTTCCGCTGGCGGTTGGACCCGTGCAGTTTGATCCGTTTGTCAGCGGCCGCCTGACGTACTGGGATACAACTTTTCCCGTTGTGAATAACCAGTTGGGCGGCGGCACAACACGGGCTTGGGGAACCGTGGGATTCCGCAGTTCCACAACATTCTCCAAGGTGTATCCGGATGTGAAGTCGGATCTGCTGGATATTGATCAATTGCGGCATATTATTGAGCCGCAGATCAGCATGTTTGTCAGCGGCGCCAACGTACAGCAGGGATATCTGCAGCCCTTTGACCGTAATGTCGAGGGCATTACCGATGCCAGTGGTGCGGAATTTGCGCTGCGGCAAACCCTGGAAACCAAACGCGGCCGGAAGGGCCATCGGCAGATTGTAGACTGGATTACCTTCAATGTGGCCGCCGATGTGTTCTGGAATCATCATTTATCCGGGCCATTTGACCCCAACAATCCGCAGTATGCCGGCGCACCATTTTCCACAAGTGATTTTGGCAATCCGTTAATCGGATATTATGACTGGAGCCGGCCGGAGTTAAGCCAGATTGCCGACAGCATCAATGCCAACTTCAAATGGCGGATCGGAGCGAATGTGGAATTTCTGGCGGATGAAAGCTGGAATGTTGACTTGCAGCAGTTGGAAGAACTTGACTCGGGCATAGAGGTTAATCAATCTCCAAACTTAAGTTACTTCCTGGGCAACCGGTATATCCGTGCGGTGAACTCGGACCAGTGGACGGCGGCTATTTCCTATAAGCTCACACACAAATATACCGTGGCGGCCTCGGAAAGTTACGACTTTGCGCTGAATCATAATGTCATGACCGAATTTACGCTGGTCCGTGAAATTCCACGATTTTATGTCGGTATAACGCTGGCGTATAATGCTGATACAGCGTCGACCGCGGCCATGCTCAGCCTGTGGCCGGCGGGCTTCCCGCAGGCCGGAGTTACCAATCAACAGGCCCTGCAGACTATTGCCCCTTAACCAAATCGGGGATGATCTATGGCGAAATGTTTTGCAATTTACAGTTTCCTGCTCATGGCGACCTGTGCCGCCGGGCCGGTATTTGCCGCTGGCGTGGATAATGGCATCATGCCCTTGCCCACGCCGTACTTCGGCTCGGACAATCGAATCAGCGAGGGGCAATCCGGGAATGCGCCGGCATCATTGGCGGCCTATCATGTTCATAAGCAACGCCTGCATGTGACCTTACAGTTCGGCTACTATAATGACTACTGGTTTCGCTATCATGATGTTTCCCCCAATCGCCCCAATCTGCAAAATGTGACACGAATCAGTTTAAGTCTAAAAAAATGGGGAACAGTGTATCTGCGCACATTTGAAGATTACTCCTACGATATTCGTAATCCGTATATCAATGCATTATCCCGCGGAATTGCGGGCAGACCCGTTGCCGGCGGCAATATTGGATATGTTCCATCAAGCAATTTTACCGAAGGTGATATTACCATCGGTTATCAATATGACCTCATGAACGTCGTGCGTCTGGATGTCGGCTACACCAATTTTATCACACCGGTGAGCCAATATTTTGTCCCCTCCGCCGATCCTGTCGCCAATACCATCATCAGCCACGGTCAAGCCGATAGTCAGGAGGCGTATATCCGCGTGAGCTTGAATGACGATCGGTATCTGGGGCAATTTGCCATTCACCCGTTTGTTATGGTTGGATTTGATTATGATGGAGCCTACTACACCAGCGGAGCCGGGCAATATTTTGAAATCGGCATGAATCAGGTTTTTGTGGTACCACACACCGGCGGGCTGACCATTTATTCGCCGGTGAGCGTTTCGTTTATTCATGATGAAAAAAGACTGGATGTGAATCTCCACAGTTATCGCGATGGATATCTGGGAACTTTTGTGGGAACGGTGTTGACCTACCCCCTTAACGGCCTATTCCATATTCCCGCAGGCCGCGGACACTATGAAATCGGCGCGGTCATTAACAGCATTTTTGCGGGGTCACGCTATTCGCAACCCGCCGGAACGCAAAGCGATGCCACGATTCTGGGATTATTTATCCGCATGAGCTATTAAATGACTTTCACCACCGCGGCCCACTTCGAGTAATATAAAAAATATGATTGCTCCGTTGCAGGTTATTATTTTTCTTCTGATGGTGGCGGCATTCGCCGGCGCGCCGCAACGCCCGCCCATCGCTTTTTCCCCATTCATGGTGGTGCTGCTGGTGATTCTCGCCCACGCCGGCGTGCTGGCGGCGGCCAAGCGCCGATTCAACGGCATCAGCCGGAAATTAGCATCCGGCATTTTTTCCACCCTGGAGGCTGGAACCGCCATTCAGGAAGCCATTTCCCGACTCATGGCCACAAACACGATGTTGCTGGCTGTGGATCTATGGATCTTCGGGCTGGGGTGGCTGGTGAAATTCCACTGGAACAGCCGGCATCTGCCCGTGCTGTCCTCGGTCATCTGGCTGGTAGCGCCGGTGCTGACCTGGCTGGCAATATGGTATCTGGAATATCCGCTGGAAAATCAAATCCATGGAATTTCCGAACTTTCTGCAGCAGGCAGTGATTTTCCAACGCATCCAATGCCTTCCCGCTCGCAATATGTCAATATGCAGTTCCGGCATGGCATGTCGCTGCTGATTGTGCTGTTGATCTTTGATCTGCTGACGATTCCAGTTACCGCGGTGCTTAATAACCTGAATCTGGATAACTGGTCGGCAGTTGCATCACTATTGCCGGCCATCGCATTATTACTGGTGTTGCCGGCAGTGGTGGTTCGATACTGGCGAACCACCCGCCTTCCGGATGGTCCGCTGCGCACACGTCTGGAGGATTTATCGCGGCGCAAGCACGTTGGGTTCATGGACATACGTATATGGCACACCTATTATCGCATCCCCAATGCCGCAATACTGGGTTTTCTGCCGTGGTGCAGATACTTTCTGCTTACTGATCTGCTTCTGGAACGATTGGATCCACGGCAGGTCGAAGCGGTTTTTGCGCATGAGGTTGGACATGGATATCATCGGCATATCTGGTGGTACCTGCTGACGTTTACCGCAGCGGACTTACTGGGCACGGGAATCTCTCTCTGGGCCGGAAGTTACTGGGCATTAAGTGACAACACCTCCATGCTGTTGAATTTCACGATTGTCGGAGTTCTGGTCGTATTTGGCTTCTCACGCGTGAGCCGGTTATGCGAACATCAGGCGGATTGGTTTGCCGCGCAACACATTGCCGACCGTGTTGGTATCACCGTTCAGGTACCGGTCGCCTGCGCTGCAGCGTATGAATCCTCCGGCGAGGATGGCGCAAACCCATCGGCCCATGCCCCTGGGTACTCAGTGGATCGAGTCGAAACGGCGGCGCAAGCCGGTGCGCGGATATTTTCTGAAAGTTTGGCGATCCTGGTGGGCATGGCCAATCGCCCGCGCGATCGCGCGGGCTGGATGCATCCGAGCATGCAGGACCGCATAAGCCTGCTGGCCGCGATGGCCATTTCCACCGAACAGCAGAAGCGATTCACCCGCCGCATCAGATTCATGCGACTGGGTGTTATAACGGCCGCCCTGGCAGGTACTGCGCTGACAATCTGGGCGGCCGCGAAATAGCGACCATCAATCGTTTGCGAGAGATATTTTAATCACCGCAACGCGCATAGAGGCGCGGCGGCCAAGTCCATTATCAATAAGCCCAGCGCGGCTCCGCCGCAACCAAGCATCACATAGCCGCCGGCTTTGCCGGCGGTAACCGGCCGCCAAAAGCGCGGTGTGCCGAGCTGGGAATTCTTCGCAGATCGCGAAGAATTTGACAGATTGTGTCACAAAGCGAAAACATGGCGTGGTGTTGAGCCGTGGTGGGATACCTGCGGCATTGACTTGGCGCTTCCCGTGCAGGAAATGCTGCTCGCGTTTTCCAACTATCCGCGATCTGCGGCTTCCGCGATTTTTACCATCCCCGTTGCTTTGATCGCAAAAGAGGACCGCCCCGGCGCGCACGGGGTACACTCTCTAAGCGGGCTGCACGAATACGGGAGAGGCTTCCCAAGGCGCTATGGCTCACGCGCGTTATCCGTTTAATCAGTGTAATCAGCGGTGATTTGACGTACCGGTGAAGGTAGTGGAAATGTGCGAACGCCACTGTGCAAGAACTGAATGCTCAAACCGGAGCCCAAGCCACTTGAAAGTTTTGGTGAATGGACCGCGGAGACCACGGATGATGCGGTTACGGTTGTGGGTTGCTGACGTTACATGATCCATACGAAGTAGCGCAGATTTGATGCAATCGCAATTTTGCGGTCTGGCGATAGTGGTGTTGGACATCGCAATGGACGGCCATGCACCAAAAACTGGCAATGTAGCGCCTGCTTACTGCGGCAGACTAAGCTCCCAATTGGCAATGACTCCCCGCACGCCCCATCAATGGCGATCAAATAAGGAAATGTGTCAATTTCCTTTGCGCGGCGTATAATTGG
>JAJZJL010000125.1 GCA_021810145.1 Planctomycetota bacterium
GCGGCTCGGACGAGGGGGCACCCGGCACTCAATGCATTTCCGTACGCGTGGATGGCAACCAGTCACATGCGGGCATTTCCTTTGTGAATGGACAGTTCATGGGAGCGCCATCGATTGAAGTCAGCCCAACGAACCATGGGCCGGTGAAGTTCACGAATTGCGGATTCTGGGGAGGCCCGCTGACCGATACCATGGCCGTATTGGAGGGGTCCGGCCAGACCAGCTTTACCGGTTGCCATTTCACGTCATGGGCGCAGCGGAACAAGACCGCACCGGCAATCATGCTGCGCCGGGGCGGTTTGATTATCAACGCGTGCGAATTTATGGATGCGGGCAGCCGTCAGGTAACGATTGAACGCGGCGCGGCGACGGCGGTCATTGCGGCCAACCGGTTTCATGGTTCCGCCCGGATCAGCAACCAGATTGGAGCCAAGGCCCGAATTGGCATGAATGCCGTTGAGTAGCTGGGGCATCAGCAGAACGCATCGGGGATTATGGAACGCTTTTTTCCTGACCTGGCTTCAGGAGTCCGAGTTATGAGGTTGTCGCACCATGGCACACTTATGCGATGCATCCTGACGCGCACCGGCGAAAAGAAGCGGCGTGGCCCCTGTGCAGTCAATAGACAGGAAATTCAGCAAAAACAAGGAATGATTCCGTGAAAACAAGCAGCGGCAAGCGGTCAAGCAGGCGAACATTTATTGGAGCGGGAGCAGTGGGCGCAGCTGCAGCGATTTCCGACTTCGGTGCGGCAAAACATTCTTATGCACGGCCGGCGGCAATGAGAAGCGATGGCGGATTACTTACGACCATCAACATGACATATACACTCAAGCTTAACCGGGACAACAAACACCAATTGCATGAAATATGGGATCATGCGCATGTGTTAGCCGCCCTGCAGGGTTTGGCCAACAGATCCGGCGCAAGTATCTATCAGTTTTTCATCGGTGGCGATTCCGGCCGCATCGATCAATTCTGGTTCCAATGGATGCGCCATAACTGGCTGCAACACCGCACGTTGCACCAGTTCGCAAATCAAACGGGTCTTCACGAGCTGATACTTGCATTCAAACATCTGGTGCGCGGACTCGTGGCGTACGATCAGAATGTGCCCGCAACGTCAAACGTCGCCTCAACGGCTGCCGGCGTGGAAGACCTGCTGCCGATTCGCTTTGACACATCGCGTGCGTCCCTGTTTTATTGGCTCACAACGGATCCGGCCGGGCCGCGATTTCCGGTGAAGATATGGCTGATCCATCCCGACGGGTCGCCGCTTTTTACCGGTCGCGGAATAATCCCCGGCACCACCACCGCTTCCACCGGAAGCGCCAAATGCGATGCCTATATCTGGGCCAAGCAGCGCTATCTGGATTCCGGGCGGTGCAACGGTTCTAAAATGGGTTATTACATCGACGCGTATTGGCTGAAAAAGCCCTTTGGAAAAATCCCCAACCACACCCTGAGCAACCACGATTATTTTATTGCGCATCGTGGTTTCTTTTTTGATCTGGACCCATGGGCGGATGAAGTGCCGGTTGACGATCCCACGCAGCCTAAGGGGACCGACCAGCGGACGCTGCGGGCTATTCTGCGTTCCGCATGGAATCAGACCCATGGAAACCGAATGATTCACATCGGAGGATTTCCTCCGTGGGATAAAAAATACACCAACCATCCGGGTGCCGGCGGCAAACATGGCGGCGTGGCCACGGAATGGCAATATGCTTATATCGTGTCGTGCTTCAATGGTTATATGGATGCCGATGCTCTGGGACTGGGAGCCATGGCCAACGCGTCGCTGTATCAGCATTACCCGCTTAAACAGCGATATCCGCAGGCCTTTCCCACAAAACAGAGCCTGCAACAGCGAAGACTGATTGCTCCAAACGGGCGTGTGGCGGATAAATCGTATGTGGCCATTTATGTCGGTGATTACGATTCCGCGGCTTGGCTTTATCAGATGTTGCCGGCAATGTGGACCGACCCGGCCCGCGGCACCGTTCCCCTGGCTTGGGCGTTTGATCCGAATCTTTCGGATCGGTTTGCCCCCGGCATGGTGTACGCGCGGGAAACGAAAACCGGCAATGATCATTTCATTACTGGAGATTCCGGAGCCGGGTATTTGAACCCCGGCGCTTTACAAACGCCGCGGAAGTTTTCCGGATTGCCTTCGGGCATTGTTCCGTGGCATATCCACTGCGCAAAATATTACCGCCTGTGGGATATCAAACTGACCGGCTTTGTTATTGACGGTGATGCCCCGCCGATGAATGACGAGGTTAAGTCAGCTTATGCGCAATTCTCGCCGGATGGCATGGTCGGGCAGTACAATCCGCGGCACGGCGTGTTCAAGGGAATGCCTTTTTTGCACATGAGCCAGGTTCCCGACCATTCGCCCGAGAGTATGGCCAGGGTGATACTCAGGCAGACCACCGCCCGTGGCGCTCAATTCCGCATTTATCGAACGATACTTAAGACGCCGACATGGCATAAAGAGCTTTTTGACATTTTAAAACAATCGGAGCTCGGCGAGCGTATTGAAATTGTAGACGCCTGTTCGTTGATGTCCTTGCTTAAAGGTTTTACCCATGGCTGATGTCTCACGCCGCAATCGACGGGCCACCTTCGCGCCGGCGGGGACCGCTTTGGCAGGATGGTATGACCGAGACAACCTGACCGTCGTGGCCGCACACGTTGGAAGCGATAAAACTCAAGCACATTCATTTGCCCGCCCTGTGCCGGAGGTTCGTGCAGCAGGTCATTATCGCGGCGATAATTTGAAAATTGCACCAATAATCGCCCAACAGTGTACAATGTCGCCAGTACTATGTTCACGGCGGCATTTACAGTGAACACGGCACATGACAATTTGACGTTAACTGTTGCGAGGTCGGAACAAACTATTATGATCGCCCCATACGTTTGGCTATTATCCACCAGCGGAATGATGAATCTTAACAAGACGCGCTTGTATTCGAGAAGCGCTCTTCCATTTGATCCGGCGAAAATGGCAACCTCTGGCACAATTGAAACATACGGTATTTTCGATCTGAATCCACCTTACGGTAGATGGCATTCTGGCTTTTATACAATGTGAGGAGTACTTATGAACAATCCTGATTCCCAGAGACTTGACCGCCGCGAATTTGTCAAGGCGTGCATGGCGGCCGCGGGCGCGGCGGCGGTCGGATCACTTACGGCGGGGTGTGCCACGCAGCCGGGCATGAGATCAGCCGATAGTCTGGCGGAACCCAGTGACCGCTCCGCGGTGTCCGGCGGCTTTGTCAGTCAGGTGCGTCCGATTGTCGGCACCGGTTGGCATGGGCATACGTTCCCGGGAGCGACAGCACCGTTTGGTCTGGTACAATTAAGTCCGGATACCGCAGGTCCGCCTGAACCGAAATGGAATGGAAAGTGGAATATCTATGTCTGGGACCACTGTGGCGGTTATCACTATCCGGATAACACCATATTGGGAATGAGTCATACGCACATTTCCGGCACCGGTGTGCAGGAACTGGGCGATGTATTGGTCATGCCGGTGGTGGAAGGAGCAAACTGGGGGTGGAAATCCGGCGCACCGGGAAAACAACACGAAGCACAAATTCAGGCCCTGGGGCCCGGCAGCGGCTGGGTTTCCAGCGATAGCACCACCCCCTACGCGTCCCGCTTTTCCCATCAACAGGAAAATGTCCAGGCCGGCTATTACAGCGTATATCTGCAAACGCCACGGGTTAAGGCCGAACTGACTGCCACAACCCGCTGCGGCATGCACCGCTATACCTATCCGGCGTTGTCCGCGGAAACAGGTCGTGGAATCATGCTGGATCTGGCGCACGGACTGGGTAATGCGGCCTATCACACGGAATTGACCATTGAAAGTCCCACACGTATCAGCGGCAAGCGGTACAGCCACGGCTGGGCCAAAAATCGTCAGGCCTATTTTGTCATGGAATTCAATGCTCCGATTCAATACGTTGATGTCATGGTGGATGGGCAGGTTACCCGGCATCCAACAACCTTGCCGAAACATTTCTCCGGGGGCGAGATAAAAGCCATTTTTCAATGGCACCATGACACCGTCAACGGCAATCAACCGCTGCTGGTTCGCGCGGGTATTTCCGGAACGGGAATTCAGGGCGCCGGCAAGAATCTGGCGGCGGAGATTCCCCATTGGAATTTTGATGCAATTTGTCATCAGACCCGGCAGAATTGGAACAAGGCTCTGGCATCGCTGGATGTTGCTCTGCCCACAAAAGAATTTACCCAGACGTTTTACTCCAGCGCCTATCACTGCATGATGGGGCCGACCACATATAATGATGTGGACGGCACCTTCCGCGGTGAAGATGGCAAAAACCATACCATTGACGGTTTCACCAACTACACCACGATTTCAATATGGGATATTTACAGGGGCGAATTCCCCTTGATCATGCTGACCCAGCCTCATAGGACCAATGATATCATCAAGACCATGCTGGTGGATTACCGGCAGTTAAATCAGCAATCGCTTCCGATCTGGCCACTGTGGGCCAATGAAACATGGTGCATGACCGGATTTCACGTTGTGGGCATGATTCTGGGCGCGTACACCCGCGGATTCCGCGGTTATGATGTGCCGGCTCTCTACGCGGCCGTGCGGGAGACAGCCGTGGTGGGTGCCACAGCCAATGGGAATAAGGAACTCCAGGAGCAATTCAGGCATTATGGTTACGTTCCCATGGGGACGGCGAATCAATCGGTTTCCCGCACGCTGGATTTTGCTTATGACTATTGGTGTGTCGGTGCCATGGCGGAATTGCTGGGTAAACATGATGATGCCAGAATGTTTTATAAACTAGGGCAGAATTATAAAAACATCTTTGATTCCAGCACCGGCTTTATGCGCGGCAAATCGGCGGATGGAAAATGGCAGACTCCGTTTCGGCCGGATAAGGAATATTGGCGGGATTACACCGAATCGGATGCGTGGCAGGCGACGTTTAATGTCATGCAGGATGTGCAGGGACTCATTGAACTGTATGGCGGCGATCAGCAGTTTATCGCCAAGCTCGATGCCTTTTTTACCGCCCCATCCAAGGTATTTACAACCCCGCCGGATGTAACCGGCATGGTCGGGCAGGATGCACAAGGCAACGAGCCCAGTAACCACATTCCATATCTGTATCCGTTTGCCGGCGCGGCGTGGAAAACGCAATACTGGATTCGCAAAGTCCTGGCTCTTTACAACAACACACCCAATGGCATTCCCGGTAATGATGACATCGGCCAGACGTCCAGTTGCCTGGTCATGGGGGCGCTGGGCTTTTACCCGGTCAACGCGGCCACGGGTGTGTACGTCATCGGCAGTCCCTTGGTGAATCGGGCGAAGATACATAACCCCGCCGCCAACACCACCTTTACCATCATCGCGGAAAACAATTCGCACGACAATGTGTACATTCAGTCCGCTAAACTCAACGGCAAGGAATTAAGCCGGGCTTGGTTTACCCACGCAGATATTGTGGCCGGTGGTGAACTTTATTTCCGCATGGGCGGTAAACCCAACAAAGAATGGGCCTCCGCCAAGGCGGATCGTCCGCCATCAGGACTGGTGCTTTGAAGAGATCATGACAACAACGACATGGGAGCCATCAATGAGTGACGCGATTGTCAGACAGTTGAATCGCCGCTATTTTTTACAGGCATGTGTGGCCGCCGCCATTGCCGGATCAATATCGAGCCGATTACAGGCCGCTGATGCGGGCGATTCCGTAGTGGACCTACTGGCTTCGACCCCAAGCAACTCCGGCGAGCGGCAAGGTGCAATCGAATCCGTCCGCCCTATCATTGGCACGGGCTGGCATGGCCACACATTTCCGGGAGCCACCATGCCCTTTGGTCTGGTGCAGTTAAGTCCGGATACCGCCGGGCCGAACGAAGCAATGGGTAGAAATAGAGGACAACCTTGGGATTCTTATTTCTGGGATCATTGTGGTGGCTACCATTATCCAGACACCACGATCATAGGATTCAGCCACACTCACATTTCCGGCACCGGCGGTGTGGGCTTGGGGGACGTGTTGATCATGCCCATGGTGGAAGGGCGAAATTGGAACTGGAACGCTTCCGTGCCCGGCCAGGAGCATGAAGCCCAACTGGCGGCTCTTGGAGCGGATTCCGGCTGGGTTTCCAGAGGCGGCTCGCATGGATACTGCTCCAGTTTTTCGCATCAACAGGAAGTGGTACGACCCGGCTATTACAGCGTCTACCTGCAGACGCCCCGGATCAAAGCTGAATTAACCGCCACTACGCGCTGCGGCATGCACCGCTACACCTATCCGGCGGTGCCGGATGGAAATCGGCGCGGAGCGATTCTTGATCTGGTGCACGGTTTGGGAGATCGCGTGTACCATGCGGAGTTGAACATTGAAAGCCGCACCCGCATTAGCGGCAAGCGGTACACTCATGGGTGGGCGAAAAATAAGCAGGTTTATTTTGTCATAGAATTCTCAAAACCATTCACCACGGCAGACCTGCTGGTGAATGGCAAGGCGCATGGCGCCACAGTTGGCGATCGATTCACCGGGGTGACAATAAAAGCGATCTTCAGCCATGACCATAGCAACGCACCACTGATCATCCGGGTCGCAATTTCCTGCACCAGTGTCGACGGGGCCAGGAAAAACCTGAGGGCGGAAATACCACATTGGAATTTTGATAAAGTGACGACGGCGGCATCGGCGCAATGGAATCAGGCTTTGGGTGTGTTGGACGCTCAGTTCACTAATTCAGAACTCACGGAGACCTTTTATACCAGCGCGTATCATGGCATGATTGGGCCGACTACATTTAACGATGTGGACGGATCTTACCGCGGTGCAGATCGAAAGAATCATCGTTATACCGGTTTCACCAACTACACCACGATCTCAATATGGGATATATATCGCGGCGAGTTCCCGTTCATCATGCTGACGCAGCCGCGGCGCACCAATGATATTATCAATACAGCGCTGGCGGACTACCGGCAACTGAACCGCCATGCTCTGCCAATGTGGCCATTATGGGGCAACGAAACGTGGTCCATGATGGGGTTTCATGTGGTGGCAATGATTGCCGGTGCCTATGCACGTGGATTCAGGGGGTATGACGTGGAGGCGGTTTATGCAGCCATGCGTGATACCGCGATGGTTGGAACCACCGCCAATAACAACCGGGCCTTTCAGGAGCAATTCCGCACGCGCGGGTATGTGGCGTCGGCACCGGGCGCACAATCCGTATCGCGCACGCTTGATTTTGCATATGACTACTGGTGCGTCGGGGCGATGGCCGAGATGCTCGGCAAGCATGATGACGCGAAAATGTTTTATAAGCTGGGCCGGAATTACAAAAATCTTTTTGACCCCAAAACGGGGTTTATGCGGGGTAAACTGGCCAATGGCCAATGGCGTGAACCTTTTCGCCCAGATGAAGACTATTATTATCATGACTATACCGAATCCGATTCCTGGCAGGCCACGTTTAACGTCATGCAGGATGTGCAGGGACTCATTGAACTGTATGGCGGCGAAGGCAACTTCATCGCCAAATTGGATGCGTTTTTTACCACGCCATCACATGTCTACAAATTTGATGTGGATATCACCGGCATGGTGGGCCAGGATGCACAGGGCAACGAGCCCAGTAACCACATTCCATATCTGTACCCCTTTGCCGGCGCGGCGTGGAAAACGCAATACTGGATTCGCAAAGTCCTGGCTCTTTACAACAACACACCCAATGGCATTCCCGGCAACGATGATATTGGCCAGCTTTCAAGCTGTTTTGCGCTAGGAGCATTGGGCTTTTATCCAGTTAACGCCGCCACGGGTGTTTATATCATTGGCAGTCCGCTGGTCGATCGCGCGCGAATTGTGAACCCGGTACAAAAAACCGTGTTTACCATCGTGGCCGAAAACAATTCGCGAGAGAATTGTTACATCCAAAGCGCCAGGCTCAATGGCCGGGAACTCAACCGGTCATGGTTTACCCATGCCGACATCGTCGCTGGCGGAGAGTTGCATTTCCAGATGGGTGGCAGCCCCAACAAGGACTGGGCTTCGGCCAAGGTGGATCGTCCGCCATCGGGACTGGTGATGTGACCTGTGTCGGCAGAATTAGGATGCCGATGCAACGAGCAAGTGGGTACTTATTTCAGACTTTTATAAAGGTTAATCCATGATATCAAGTACAGACAACAATGAGCTTACGGGCTTAACTCGCCGGAATGTTTTGCAGATGGCCACGGCTGTGGTCGCCGTGGCGAGCCTTGGCGGAACTGGCGTGGGAATGCAAGTAGCCGGTGGGGCCCCTGCTATTGCCGCATCCGCCGGGGCCAAACAAAGATATGATCTATCCACGCTGAAATGGCAGCTATCGGGATATATGCCCTACATGGAAAGACTCGGCGGAGGAACGACGGGCATTTCCAATATTCACCAAACCACCGATCAAAAAGTCGGTCCCATTCCGGCTTCCGTACCCGGCTCGGTGCAATTGGCGCTACTGAATGCCGGCCTGATTAAAGATTGGAACGTCGGACTCAACGCGCGCGATTGCCAATGGATCGAAAATGAGGACTGGGTTTATCAGACCGTCATTCCGGATCAGTGGCTGAAATCCGGCAAACAGTTCCGCCTGCATTGCGAAGGATTGGACTACCGGGGAGGCGTTTTTCTAAACGGCACCCTGGTGGCGGATTTTGAAGGATCCTTTCATCCATGGGATTTCGATTTGGGACCACATCTGAAAGCCGCCGGCAATGTGCTGGAAATTCTTTTTCAACCGCCGCCGCGCTGGCTGGGACAGCTGGGATACACATCACGAATGAAACAATGGAAGCCGCGGTTTAACTACGGCTGGGACTGGGTCAGCCGCGTGGTGCAGGTGGGGATATGGGATGCCATCACGCTGGAAGTTGTCAGCGCGGGGGAAATACGTGAATTCCGCGCCGTGGCGGATGTGGACCTCGCATCCGGGCGCGGAGTATTAAAAATGTATGGTGCCGCTCTGGGGGGAAACACCGTTGAACTGACATTGGCGGATGGGCCGGAGGTGATACACCAGGAGAAAATGCCTGCTTCCAGATTGGCAAAACATCCGGTGCAATGGAATGATCTGTCGGTAGCATGGTGGTGGCCCAATGGACATGGAAAACCGAAACTTTACAGCCTGATTTGCGATCTGCTCGATGAACAAGGAAAGCTGATTGACCGCCAGACGCGCACGGTGGGGTTCCGTAACATTCAATGGCGAAAAAATAAGGGAGCCATGGACAACGCCAATGCCTATCTCGATGTGGTGCCCGAAGCGGATCGTTATCTCTGTGCCGTAAACGGGAAGGAGATATTCCTTTGCGGAATTGATTGGACTCCCATTCGCCCCAATTTCGCCGACCTTACCAGCAACGACTATGACAAGCGCCTGAATGCGTATCATGACATGGGGGTTAAGATCCTGCGGGTATGGGGCGGAGCGTTTCTGGAAACCGAATACTTTTACAATCAGTGTGACCGGCTGGGAATTTTGCTGTGGCAGGAATTTCCGCTTTCCAGTTCCAGCGTTGATTGCTATCCTCCGGACGATCCGGCATCCGTGGAGGCGATGGGACATATTGCCGAATCGTACATTAAGCGGCGACAACACCATCCCGCGCTGCTGCTATGGTGCGGGGGTAATGAACTGGCCAATAATCTCAACGGGATAAACCCCGGCAAACATCGCGAGCCATTGACCGTCCGCCATCCGATATTGAAGCGATTTTATGAGGTTATTGAAAAACTCGATCATGGCCGGCGATTCCTGCAGACCAGCCCCTTCGGACCGAGATTGTCAAATAATTTGGACGAGTGCGGAAAAGGCGTATTCTGGGACACCCATGGTCCGTGGAATTTTAATGGGCCGGTGGACGGGTCCTGGAAGGAGCTGTGGGACAGAAGCGACTCCAGATTCTATTCGGAACTCGGCGCCCCCGGAGCCAGTTCCGCCGAGATCATTCGCAAATACCAGGGGCATTTGAAAGCCTTTCCGTGCTCATCGGACAATCCGTTGTGGAATCGCAATCCATGGTGGATCGACTGGTCAAAGTTTATTCAGGAAAAAGGCCACGCGCCGGCGAATCTGGAGGAATTTGTCGCCTGGAGCCAGGCCCGGCAAGCGGCCGCGCTGGCGCTGGCGGCCAAGGCCGCACTGAGCCGATTTCCGGCGTGCGGCGGTTTCATCGTATGGATGGGCCATGATGCATTTCCGTGCACCGCCAATACCGCCGTTATTGATTTTGAGGGCAATGTCAAACCGGCGGGCGTGGAACTTGGCAAAGTTTACCGCACCGCCTGACGATGTACCATAACCATGGCGGGAGCATGGGCCGTGATGCTCCGAGGAGCGGCTGAATATCCATGGAACGCAAACATTCGCGTTCATCGGTGATACCGGCCGATGGGATATATAATGCGGGACGGCATTGCGTTTTGATGGTTCGTGGAGAATTTTTGAACGACATCGCACGCGAGGCCCAACAACGCGATTTTAACCTTTGGTCGGCCGCTTTTTTTTGTGCCGAAAATTAAAAAGGCGACATCAGGCACAGTTCAACAATTGTTTACCGCCTTTTTGTGCCCGAAGGCCAGAATGATGCTGCTGCACAAGGATATCAGCGAATGGAGAACGCAATGAGTGTTTTACGTGTCCATCAGGTTCTGCGTCGGTTGAAATGCATGCCGCTTGTGCTATTGGTCACAGCCCTGGCTCTGGCGTGGCCTTTGCAGGCACGACCAATGGCCAGCCCGTTGCTGGACCGTCCGGGACGGCCATTTACCTGGGCCGCATATCCAACCGATGAAATCGGCATTGCCGATGCCCGCGCGGCCACGGAAATTACCCCCTCGGGATACCTATATACCGGCTATGGGGAATTAATGTTTATGGCTGGAAATCCGGAGCGTCCGGTGCACCAGCGATTGCGAACGCTCGAACATGGCTACCTGCCCATTGTGCATTATCATTTCCGCAAGGGGACAATCCGTTATTCGGTAACGCTTTTCAGTTGGGCTTTAAACCCTCAAAAGCCCTGCCGCAATGCGATAAATTTTGTTCGGGTTCGAGCGTTCAACGAGGGGAAACACTCCGCGACGTGTCAATTTGCCGCAGCCTTTCCATATACCGGCGGCGCACCGGTGGGCTCACACCGCTTCAGACGCCCCGCGGGGCCCTATCAACCCGGCAACTATGTGCAGTATGGCGCTGCGTTCAATAAAAAATGGGTTTACGGATTCACGCATGGGTATGCCTTACGCGCAGGCGAAGTGGTATACAGTTTTCCCACAGCACCCAAGCCCAGACTCTACCTGGCCGGGAATGTAACATACACTCATTCCGCGATGCTTCCCGCCCAGCCGAATACGCCGGTACTCATAACGCAATATGTGATTCAATTGCGATCCGGGCAGCAGACGGAGTTGGATTTTAAAATGCCCGTGCATCCGATTGCCAAAGACAATCATCCGGCGCTTAGGCGGTTGCGGACATTGACACTGCCATCGGCTCTGAAGGCCGCCCGGAACTGGTGGTGGCGGCAATTACGCGGAAAAGGCCTGCAGCTATCACTGGGGGAGAAAAAAGTGGTGGACACATTTCGTGCCAGTGTGATGTATTTAATGCTGGCCCGAGATCGCTGGCCCGCCATGGGCCCGGGCCACCGGCCCATTTATGTGCAAAATGTCAATAAACTTAACTACCACGCATTCTGGCTGCGGGATGGCTCTTATATGGCTCGGGCCTATGATTTAACCGGCCACGCGCACCGTGCGGCGCAGTGCTTGCGATTCTTCCTGCGTATTGCGAAGTCCGATGGTAATTTTATCTCCCAGCCCGGTCAGCATGATGGCTGGGGTGAAGCACTTTGGGCCATTGGACAGCATTACCAGTTGACTGGAAACATGGCATTCGCGCACAAGGCTTTTCCCGCGGTGCGCCGAGCGGTGGCTTGGCTGGAAGCGGCTCGGAAACACGATTCGCTGCATGTGCTTCCGGGCGGAAATCCGCATGATGATGAATTCCCCAATACCTGGGCGCATATTACCGGTGATAATTTCTACGCGCTCGACGGATTACATGAGGCGATCCTGCTTGCCATCGCCTACGGGCACCAGCACCTGGCCGCAACCTGGCAGCGGCAATACCAGAATTATCACCATGTTCTCTTTTCAATTTTACGGAACATCGCCCGTCATGACGGCGACTATATGCCGCCCGGACTGGATGTAAAATCAGGCTATGACTGGGCTAATCTGCTGGCGCTGTACCCGCATGAATTGCTGGCACCGATGAATCCGCTGGTAACCGGAACCTTGCGTGAATCTCTGCGGAAATATGGCGAAGGCCTGATGACCTATGCGGGCCGGTTGCACCAGTATCTCACCATGAACAATACCGAAACATGGATTATTCGCGGCCAGCAGCGCCATGCGCTGCGCGAACTGTACGCGGTGCTTGTGCATACCTCCGCGACTCAGGCCGGGTGGGAACTGGCATCACCGCCATGGACAATGCGTGATTTTGGTAATGACCTGGCGCCGCATGGGTGGTTCGCCGCCGACTACATCGCCGTCGTTAGAAACATGTTGCTGCGAAGCCATCGCCGCACCCTGAATATATTTTCAGTGCTTTCACCGGCCTGGACGCGGCCCGGTGATATTTTGTCCCTGCGCAACGCACCAACCCGGTTTGGAAAGATCGATCTCTTTGCAGCTTTTTCCACCAATTCAATGCATTTGCGCATCGACTCGCATTTCCGCACACCTCCGGCACAATTGCGTCTGCATTTTCCATGGTTCGTCCATGTAACCGGAGCCACGGTGGATGGCCATGAAGTACCGGTGTCCGGTTCCAGCCTGATACTTTCACCCGGCGCCAAATCGATTCGTCTGCAATGGAACAGGCCTGACAGCGATCTGGGCAACTGGAGTTATGGCGCATTTGTAAAACGCTTTGATAAGCTGTGGCGAGCGCGCTATTTCAACGGCAAAACATTACCATTCGGCAACGGAATCGAAAATTGGCCGGCAAAATAGAGCGGTATCAGCAGAAGGTGCCACGGCATCCATATTGGCCGCGCCGCAAAAAAAGCGTGCTGCGTATAATCCGCCTATCGCGTCCACTTGCCCGTCGGCCTGCTTTTGCAAATTCGATTCGCGATCAGGCGTTGAAGAACGTCCAGCAAATCGCAGCAATGGTGCTACTGCGTCAGATGCGCCAATATCCGGACAACGGCGGTGTTGACGAAAATCGACACAACAAATGATGAAAATCGATACTTCCCTTACCACGTCACACGCGTATATTGAGGGGCGATGTAAAATCTCTTCTGGAGCAGATACTGATGCGCAAAGCTTTACTACAGCCTGTTAATGTCCACAGAGTTGTGATACTGGCAGTTCTATGCGTTTCGTTCGCACTGGCCACAGTCGGACAGGCAATGGCAGCCGGCGGCGAAGCGATGCAATCCGTAAACAAGGGCTTGCTCGCTCGCAGCGTTACCAATATGGACAGCGGCTGGCACCTGGATAAGATGCCGGGCTTTCATCGGTGGAACCCCGAAGCGGTTTTGACACCGCCGCAAATCGCACAGTTGCATTGTCCGTGGCCCGCCGGCGTATGGCAGCCGGTGCAATTGCCCAATGATTACATTGTTGGCGGCACATTTTCACACCACGCGAATCCGGGGCACGGCTACCTGCCGTTGTATCCGGCATGGTATCGGCGGACGTTCAGCGTGCCGGCCACAGCGCGTGGCAAGACCATCTGGTTGAATTTCGGCGGGGTATATCGAGATTCGGTGGTGTTTATCAACGGTCAATTGGTGGGCCAGCATCCCAGCGGTTATACCGGCTTTCGATATAACATCGGCAAGTTTCTGCATTATCACCGGCCGA
>JAJZJL010000126.1 GCA_021810145.1 Planctomycetota bacterium
TTGATTGCAATCCTGCCGGATATTGCCACGCGCGTCAACGGATTTCATCAGAACTGTATATCCATTTGCGCTGGCCTGATTCTTCCGGAAGATGCACGGCAAAGCAAGGCGCATGAAGATTTTTGGCGGGATCATTAAGGAAATGTATCCGATGGCCAAACCCGTCGCGTACATCCACAATTGCGCGCATTTTTCCACCACCCGGCATTGAAAGCCAGCCCATGGAGGTCAGTCGGGGCCGCAGATAAATCAGCAGATGCGGGCTGTTCTCCCAATGGCCATCCGCATTGCGCCTGGCATAAAATCGCTGATAGGCCGCAAGAAAACTATATATACTTGAATGTCCCTTAAGCACCTTTGGCATCGGACCGCCGAATGCGGTGTATTGTTGGTAAGCAACCTGCAAAGAAGCCAAGGTGATCCGGGTATTGGTCATCGCGTCGGTGCGCTTTTGCTGGGTGTGGTTCCAACAAATTACGCCGATGATAATAACCACTGCCGCCAGAACAACCGGAAGCTCTGACCGACTTATATGAATGCGTGCCGCCATAATTTCTCTCCTCAACTCTACTTTCCTTCCAATCCGATCAATTTCGGATCAGTAAGTTGATCGTAGCACATCTGCGCGCTGAAAGAAAGAAAAAATCTTTAATATTTTTTCCAGCCCGATGATATTTCACACGTCCGGAAAAACATCTTTTTTGCGGTGGTAAAGTGAGCATGGGCCTCACTTTACCAAGATTTTTCAGATCGATCGCTGCCAGCGCAGCAGGCGAAGAACTTTAATTTCAACCGAATTCATCCGATAACACACAAAAGCAATCGCCAGCCGAAAAAAGCCTGTTCGTTGAGGTGCCTCAACTTGAAACGCCAACGCGCTGCACGCGGGATATGAGTTCCCGGGCGGTTTTTTCATCCGCGGCTTCGGCAATTACCCGGGCAATGGGTTCCGTGTTACTGGGACGCACATGCACCCAGCCCTCCGGCCAGTCAATGCGAACCCCATCCTGCAAATCCAGTTTTTGATCGGCAAATTCCGCCGTTACCTTTTCCACCAGTTCCTGAGCCTGGGATCGCGTGGCGGCGAATTTAGTTTTGATCATGGCATACTGAGGTATCGCGCTGACAATCTGGGATATGGACTTTCCGGTGCGTGTCATAAGATCCAAAATCAGCGCCATTCCGATCAGGGAATCCCGCACCGGCCCGATCCGTGGATCAATCACGCCGCCATTACCCTCCCCACCGATTACCGCCTGATGTTCCATCATCGCCGCCGCCACATTGGCTTCTCCGACAGGCGTACGAATGACGGTGGACTTGAATTTCGCGGCTATGTCATCCACCATCCGGCTGGTGGATAAATTGCAGACGATCACTCCGGGCTTGACCATAACACGGCTCAGCACGGCCAGGGCCAGCGTGTATTCTTCGCCGATGTACGTACCGCGTTCATCGACTACCGCAAGACGATCCGCATCCGGGTCCTGGGCAAAACCAACCACCGCCCGGTGCCGCGTTACCTGATTACACAGATCGGTCAGATTTTCCCGCGTGGGTTCCGGCGGATGGGCGAAGCGGCCGGTTGCCTGGTTATTCACATGGGCCAATTCCACGCCAAGCTTCCCCAGCAACATGGGTGATGGGGCACAACCGGCACCATTGATGCTATCAAGCACCACGCGGTACCGATGTGCACCGATTGCCTTGGTGTCAAAAAGCTGCAAAATCGCCTGAACATGATTGGCATGCGCTCTACTGTCCGTGGCCAACGCGCCGATACGATCAATGCTTTCCAGAGTCCACGCTCGAGATTCATAGATTTTGCGCAGCTGATGAATAATATCGCCCGAAAAGGCGATGCCGTCATGGGAAATAAATTTAATGCCGTTGTATTCCGGTGGATTATGCGATGCCGTTATCACTACTGCCGCATCCGTTTTTAAAAATCGCCCCATTAAGGCCACGCTCGGCGTAGTGGCTATTGCCAGATCTACAACATGTACACCAACGGACATCAAGCCGGCGGAAAAGGCGGACTGAATCATAGGGCCTGAAATACGCGAGTCGCGGCCAATTGCCACCTTCACCGGGGCGACAGTCTGATCATCCAAAGCGGTCTGCTTGAGCAGTTCACCAAATGCCTGACCAAATTCAGTCGCCACAGAAGGCGTTAATGAATCTCCAATGATTCCCCGCACCCCCGAAACACTGATAATCAATTCACTCATTGCCGTACCTTTACTCGCTACACCAAAGCCTGTCATACGGCAGGATATACGCCCGTTTATTCTTTGCAAGCCCTGCGGTGAAAGCCGATTGAATTCGGGCCGGTGACCGCTTCCGCAACATGGATGCGGTTACTTGCGAACACCATGAGAAAATGGGCAATGAGGCACACTCAACGAACAACGAATCCCGGCGCGCCGGGAAGCAACGAGCAACGAGCAACGAGCAACGGGCAGGCCGATTTGTGGGTGCGGCGGGTATCGGCGATGGCGAATGCGACTGGCTTCCTGATGGGATAGGATGGACCGCCCCGGCGCGCACGGGGTAAACTCTCTAAGCGGATGACGCGGATACGAGGGGGCAACTACCAACTACCAACAAGCAACGAACAACGAACAAGCTGTCTCGTCCTGATATAGGTTGTCACTTTTGGCAATGGAAATATCAGGAGTTAAGATATGCGAATACAGGTTATAAAGCGGTATAGTGAGTGCTTTAAGCGGCAGGCGGGTCCGGCAAGTCAAGATTCATGTTCCAAAATCCAGATGCTCAATGCCAAATGCTCGGTGCTCAATGCACTGCATCCGCGCTATCCGCGCAGGAGCTTTACCCCGTGCGCGCCGGGGAACAATAATGTGACAACTTTAGATCAGGACTTGACAGCCGGCATTTGGTGCCATGGGCGCGGCATTGAGCCTGGGCGTTTCGGCGCTTACCACCGCCCCGAACAGAGTCTGGCATCTGATTTGTCGCCGGTTTTTTCCACCCAAGCGCCCCGCCGGGATGCTTTTCGTTGCAGACTGGCGTAGAATTGACTTTTTGTCCTGCAGGTGTATGAAAATGGGCTTTAAAGACAAACTGGAACGGAAGCTTTCCCGGTTCGCGATTCCACATCTTACATTATTGATCATTATTGGACAGGTGCTGTTTTTCATATTGCACTTCACGCATCACAACATTGTTGACCGCATGTACCTTGATCCATCTCTGGTCCGGGCCGGCCAGTGGTGGCGGTTGTTTACGTTTGTGTTCATTCCCCCGTCCTACAGCCCGATCTGGCTTTTTTTTGACATTTATTTCTTTTACCTGATCGGCAGCGCACTGGAAAACACATGGGGAGAATTGCATTACAATCTGTTTCTGTTCATTGGTTGGATGGCCACGGTTGCAGCGGCATTTCTTGTTCCGGGCGGCGCGGTGGCAAGCGTGTACCTGTTTGGATCAGTATTTCTGGCTTTTGCTTTTTTATATCCCGAGTTTGTCATTTATGTGGCCTTGATCCTTCCGGTGCGGGTGAAGTATCTGGGCTGGATTATGTGGGCAATTTACGGCTGGATGTTCCTTAACGGCAACTGGTCGCAGCGGGTTATTATCGTAGCCGCCGTGCTGAATTTTCTTCTGTTCTTCCGCCGGGATATTATCAATCGCATCCGCTACGGCCACCGCAAAATGGTTCAGAACGCGGCGAAAGCCAGTGATGAGCCATTCCACCGTTGCGCCGTGTGCGGCATAACCGATCGTACGAATCCGGAAATGGAATTCCGTTATTGCAACCGCTGCGCCGGCACGCCGTGCTACTGCATGAATCATATTCACGCGCATGAACATCGGACCGCCAAATAATCGCATCCACCCGGCGGTTATCAGGCCTGGGAAGGCTATTGTTTGGCGGCGGCAATCTGGGCCTGCCGCTTCAGGCGTTTGCGCTTATTGAGAATATTGGCAAGCTGATCAATAAGCACCGCCAGTAGAATAACGGCACCGGTAATGAAATACGTCCAGTTGGAACTCAAACGGAACACTTCCCGATGTCCCGCCGAATGATACACCCATTTAAACAGAATAATGCCATTCTGAATAACCTCCATCATGATCGAACCGATAATGGCTCCAAGCACGCTGCCTTCACCGCCCCGCAGTGAAACGCCACCGATGACCGCGGCCGCAATGGCGTTGAGTTCGTAGCCGTTGCCCACGTTATATGTCATCTGCCCAATGTAGGATGCGTAACATATGCCGGCCACGCCGGCCAAGCCCGCGGAAATGACGTACGTCAGGGTTTCCACCCGATCCACGGGAATACCCGAATATTCGGCGGCGTCCCGATTGCCCCCAATGGCAAATACATATCGGCCAAACACGGTACCGTGCAGCAGGTACGATGACAGGATGATGACCCCGATAAACATCAGCACCGGGTAGGCTAAAATGGCGTGATAACCATAGTGAAAAAGGCCTTCGGTAGAAAGATTAATCAGCGGCGATGTGCCGAGGCCCAAGGTGCCGCCATGAGTAATAATTTGCGCCGTACCGCGCACCAGCAGCATTCCCGCGAGCGTAACGATAAATGGCTGGAGTTTTAATTTGGATATCAGAAGTCCCTGAATTAATCCGATCAACAGCGCCACGGCCAGTGCGATGCTGATCCCGACCCAGAGGGGATGATTCAGGCAATGCACCGACGGGGAGGAAATTTTGGCGATCAGCACCCCGGTCAGACCGATGATGGCACCGACGGACAAATCAATGCCGCCGGTGATAATCACAAAGCTGCTGCCAATGGCAAAGATGCCCAGCATAGCCGCTTGACGCGATACATTGAGAATGTTGGCGGCCTTTCCGAAGTCATGATTGCTCCAGAATAAAAAGCCGCACATTACAACAACGGCACAAAAAATACCTAACTCACGTCTCATCAGACTCCAATACTCTTATCAATTTTCCCCGCGCCGGTCATCAGGGCCGCAATGCGCTCCTGCGTGGCCTGATCACGCGGCAGAATACCTTCCAATCGTCTCTCACGCATGACAACAATCCGATCGCTCATGCCCAGGACCTCTTCCATTTCCGAACTGACCATCAGAATGGTAATGCCCTGCTGAGCCAGTTCCATCATCTCCCGATAAATTTCCGCCTTGGCCCCGACATCCACGCCGCGCGTGGGTTCATCCAGAATCAATACTTTCGGTCGCATGGCCAGCCATTTACCCAGCACCACTTTCTGCTGATTGCCGCCCGACAGACTTCCCACGCGGTATTTTACACTCGGCGCTTTGATCCGCAGAGACTCCAGTTGCTTTTTCGCCACGGCCAGTTCATGTCCGCGTTGCAGCCAGATTCGCGGCTTGTAATTTTGAATATCCGGCATGGAAATATTCTGGGCGATGCTCATGGGCAATACCAGCCCATGATGTTTGCGATCCTCCGGGGCCAGATATATTCCGTGATTAATGGCGTCACGCGGCCGCCGGGGCGCAAATGCCTGCCCTTCCAGCGAGAGAGTTCCACCCAGCGGCGGAGTTGTACCAAAAATCGTCTGCATTAATTCCGTGCGTCCGGAACCCACCAGCCCGGCAAATCCGACAATTTCACCTTTTCCGGCTTCAAAGCTAACCGCGCAGGGAGCACCCGGGACAACCAGATTTTTGACCTGCAAAATGGCAGGGTAATCCGCTTTGGGCCGCAGCGGCGGATACCAGTTGGTCAACTCTCTTCCCACCATCATAGAAACGATTTTATTCTGGGTAATCTGGTCGTGTTCCAGTTCCCCGACGCGCTTGCCGTCGCGCAACACAATAACGCGGTCCGCCAGGCGTTTGACTTCCTCCATGCGATGTGAAATATAAATAATCGCGATACCATCGCGTTTCAGATCGCCGATGATTTTAAAAAGCTGCTCGGATTCCGTAAGCGTCAGAGAGCTTGTGGGTTCATCAAGAATCAGAATTCTGGCTTTGTGTGAAAGGGCTTTGGCGATTTCGACCATCTGCATTTGACCGGGCGTCAATGAGCCAACCAGCGTAGAGGGTGAACACGACATGCCCACGCGATGCAACAGCGATTCCGATGCGGATCGCATGGCTCGCCGATTTAAAAGCCCCCAGCGGCTTTTTTCGCTGCCCAGAAAAATATTTCCCGCCACGTCCAGATTGGACGCCAACATCAGTTCCTGATGCACCAGCACAATGCCATGCCGCCGCGAATCCGAGACATTCCGGAATTCCACGACTTTGCCATCGATAGCCAGTTCGCCCTGATCCGGTGGCTGTGCACCGCCGAGAATTTTCATCAGCGTGCTTTTTCCGGCCCCATTTTCGCCCATCAGGGCCAGAACTTCGCCGCTGCGAAGTTCCAAGTCTACATTTTCCAGCGCCGTAACGCCCGGAAATCGTTTTGTAACGCCCCGCATTCGCAGGATATAGTCTTCGGCCATGCGGAGATCCTGTGTGATCAGACGACAGTTGCGCTCGGACGGCGGCAGGAATTATTTACTGGCCATCATCTTTGCGAGTTTCTTCTCATAGGAAGCCAGATTCTTGGCATCCACAATACTCACGCCGGTATCCACATTGGCCGGTGTCGGAACAGCTTTCATGCCGTCGGCGCAAATGTTGCGCAGGTACTTGCAAGAAAGATATCCTTCCATGAATGGATTCTGCACCACTGTGGCGTTAATTAAACCGGTTTTGATATCCTGAAGCGTATCGGGATCCTGATCAAAAGCAATGACCTTGATCTTGCCTTTATCGCCGGCGGCCTTTACGGCCGCCGCGGCCAAGGCCCCGTTGTACGAATACAGTCCGCACATCAGGCTCAAGTGCGGAAAAGCGCTGATGACGTTTTCGGCATTGGACCGGGCGCGGGCATAATCCTGGTTGTCCTCTTTCTTGGCGACAATGGTAATGTTATGCCCCTTAATGACATGCTCAATACCTTCCAGACGCCGAGACGCATTGCGAGCGGCAAGATTGCCGACAAAAATGGCCACCTGTCCGCCCTTGGGCAGCAGCTTGACAATTTCTTTGCCCATTAAAAGGCCGGCGTTGTAATTCATGGTACCGATGTACATCAGCCGATCTGATTTTGGCGCATCGGAATCAACGCAGATTAAGTTCAACGACCGGGCTGCGGAATTCAGTGTGCGAATCTGGTCATTGGGAGCAATGACACTGATGGCAATGCCGTTGTACCCTTCGGTTACAAGGTCTTCAATAATCTGATTCTGTTCAGCGACCGTCCCCTTGGCCGGTTCGCGAAAGGTTACCTGGATGCCGGTTTTCTTTTCAAATGCCCGCACGCCGGCATGGGCAAAATTCCAATAATTCGCCACATTATTGCTGACAAACGCCAGCTTAATGGGCGTACCTTTGGGATAGATATGCACCGGCCTGGCAGGGGCCGCGGCGGCCGCAGGCGTGTTGGTTGAGGTACCGGATTGGCTGCTGCTCGAACCACCTTTGCCACAACCTGACAGGCCGAAGGTTAAACCCAGTGCCGCCACCATCAATGTTACTTTTGGAAACCGCCGCATAGGTAATCCTCCTGAATGTAAAAAACCGTTCCGGGGGTATTGATTCGGAACCCATTGTTCCGCGAACTTGCATTTTTCTGTTTCAGGTTGCGTTCATGAAATATTTAAATCCCAAATACGCGTAAAATCCGCTCGTCCCCGTCTGCCGCTGTGAATATTCAACCCGACACCATATTCAGGTGCCATCGAATTCTGAATCGTAATTTGCCGCCGCCTGTGTGTCAATGCGGGATATGTATGAAAGTTGGGACAAATTGAAACATTTGACCCGGTAAATGCAATACGGTACTCTTTAATTTCCTGAAAGAGGGATAGGAAGATCTGATCGCGAAAGATCAAATCTTCGTACACCGGGAGGCGTGGCAGAGCGGTTTAACGCGCCGGTTTTGAAAACCGGTGTGGGCGCAAGTCCACCGGGGGTTCGAATCCCTCCGCCTCCGTTTGTTCAATGGGCGAACCGGACATGACAGCAGGCGGTCCAGCCATGTTCGTGCATGGGTCTGCTGGTGTTGACATTGCCGGTGCCGCGAATACGGACCGTACAGGAAGCAGACGGGATCCTGGCGACAAAGCCCTTCAGGATGGTCCGGTCAGCTTCAGACCAATCACGCCAAGAATAATGAGAATAATAAAACCCAGCCGTAAGGTGCTGGTGGGTTCTTTAAATATCAGAATGCCCAGTAAGGCCGTGCCTACCGCTCCGATTCCAACCCACACCGCATAAGCAGTTCCCACCGGAATAGTCTTGACCGCCATGGACAACAACGCCATGCTGACGATCATTCCAATGAGCGTCACCGTGGCGGGCACCAGTTCGGTCAGTCCGTTGGAATATTTCAATCCGATCGCCCAGACCACTTCAAACAAGCCTGCGACAAAAAGAACAATCCATGCGATCATCGGAAATCCTCCGGATTCTGCCATACGCAGCGCCATGCGACCCGAAAACATGCACCATTCATTCACTGCAAGCCGCACCAGAACCTACGATCATAATAGCCCAAGGATCAGGCAACAACCATCCATCGTCCAAAGTTCATTCTGAACCACCGGACTTCCCACCGAAGTATCTGGCTAAGCCGGCGGTGTTGCCTGATCCACCTGCCGACGTGACTGACTTGCGAAGTGCTTTAGCCTGCCGGGCAAATCCATTGGTATGCCCGGCCAGGATTTCACACTTAATTCTGAAGCGCGTGGAGGCGGGAAAAGGCTGAATCCGGCCGTGCCAGAAGATCGCCATAAGCACCGGCTTCCGCGAGATGGCCATGATCCATGACCACCACGCGATCGGCATCACGGATGGTGGACAGACGATGTGCCACGATAAACGTGGTGCGGCCCTTAATGAGCCGCGAAATGGCCTGCTGCACCAGATACTCGGAGGCTAAATCCAGAGCGCTGGTAGCCTCATCCAGAATGATGATATGCGGATTACGCAGCATCGCCCGGGCAATGGCGATTCTCTGCCGCTGGCCGCCGGAAAGCTTGCCACCGCGATTGCCCAGCGGCGTATGAATTCCCTTCGGCAATTCCCGGATAAACTCCGTGCAATTCGCCATTTCCAGAACTTCCGCCAATTGCGCGTCACCGACATGTTCCAGGCCATAGGCGATATTTTCCCGGACCGTTCCGCTGAACAGCACAACCTGTTGCGGCACCACCGCCAGAAAGCGGCGGAGCGTCTGCAGATTAATGGCCTCCATATCCACGCCATCAACCAGAATTCTTCCCGCCGTCGGCCGGCGAAATCCAATAATCAGATTCATCAACGTGGATTTTCCCGATCCGGATTGCCCAACCACCGCAATGGTTTCGCCTCCTCGCACATCCAGTGAAAAATTTTCCACCGCCAGGGTGGCTGCCCCGGGATATTGATAGCAGACCGATTGAAATTCAATGTGTCCACGCACTGAAGTAACCGCTAACTTACCATCATTGCGTTCGATGTCCGGAGATTCCAGAACCTCACCGATGGATCGGATGGATTCAATTCCAATGGCCAATTGGGGAATCGTGGCCACCATCGATTGCACCGATCCGACCACCATGGTGAAAAATCCCTGATACATCACCACATCGCCCACGGTAATCCAGCCGCGATAGCATTGCCATACATTAAACACCAGACACAGCATCTGAAAAAATTGAAAGGTCGCCCATCCCGATGATCCAAAGAGATTGCTGGTGGTATCGAGTTCCTGCCCGGCGCGGCGAATACGCAAAAGCCGCCGGTTGACCCGATTGACTTCGGATTGCTCCACCGCATGCGCACGAGCCACGGGTATCATCTCAATCATTTCTGAAACTTCGCCCGACATTTTTTCCAGTTCCACCCGAAACGCCTCATTGCGCTGATGCATTACGCCGCCGAATAACCGCGTCAAGCCCACCGCCGCCGGAACCGTGACCAGAAAAAACAGCAGGGTGACGGGGCTTCGCGCCACGGTGACAACAAACGCGGCCACCAGGATCAGTATGCCGGAAAGCAATGTATCAATCAGCAGACTGGATAACTGCTGTACCGCTTCGACATCGCGCAGGACTTTGCTTTGCAGCCGTCCTGAAAGCATGTTGTCGTGAAAACTCATCGAAAGCTGCTGCAATCGGACCACCAGCGCTGACCGCAGCACCAGTTGCACCTGCCGTACCACCGATGAAAGCAGCTTGGCATACAGCGTGTGCATGGGAATGTTCTGCGCAATTAAAACAAACATGATCGCGGCATTAATGATGATAAACCGGATCAGCGGCCCGGTGGCGTAAATATGGCCGCCATGCCGGGCGGAGTCGATGCGCGTAATGGCTGTGATAATGTTACCTGTGACAATCGGTAACGCCCACACCGGCGATTGCTTAATGGCAAAGGCAATGATGACCAGAATCATCCGGGGACGATAATTCTGGAACAGGCTCCAAAGCGTACCCAGCGGCGTTTTATTGCGGTAAGCAGAATCAAGCGCCGCATGAATCTGATCTTCAGTCGATTTGGTACTGCCATGTGCCTTCACAAAACTGCGCCGCCCTGTTCTGCATTTCTCAACGGTTTCATCCGAAACCACTAACACGCAGCGGACCGCCGCCACGCCGCTGTCGTTGCGTATCTATACCGAAATGGATTATCCCATGGACAGACGGTTTTGTCAGTGTATTAAGCAAAAAGCAGCATGGCCGGCAACATGGGACCACGATGAAGTGTTGTCGCATTTTTCCGCGCCAGGCCTGATTTACTTCCCGCGAGGCTTCCCATCCTTCAGGCACAGATTCCGGAATTCAAGACACGCCAAGGCCCGGGCACAGGCCGAGATTCCGTGAGAAGAAAAAGCCCTGCATCCGCTACGGCATCGGAAGATTTTTCAGATTGATGGGAATCTGCAACATTTCCTGGCGCGTAAAAACCACCAACTGCAACACCGCCGGCTTGCCACCCATTACATTGACGTTATAGCTCATGCCCTGCGGACCGCCGCCGCCGCCGCCCCAGCCATTGGTCTGAATCGTGCGACCACCCGCCGTAAGAATGGTATCGTTGTTAAGCTGCTCGAGCTGATTCATCACATTTTGCGTTGCGGAGTTCGGGTTAATCAAAGCACCACCCGGCTGTTTGATCTGGTAAGTAAAATGCCACATTCCATTCTGCATTGTCCGGTGACTGACCGAAACAGTGACGCCGCCGATTGTGGCGGAGGCAATCCCTTTGGCCTTAAATTTAAGTTTCAGCGTTTTCTTATGCAGGGACACGGTTACGGGAATATAGCCTTTCAATTCGGCAATCCTTGTTCCCGGATGATGCGGCCATTGCAATGCAATATTAAAATTCGCCACACCCCCCATCTGATTGCCGTACCACATATTGCCCGGAGTGGCACTGATAAGGGAATTGCCGTGATTATCAACCGCCTTGGTCACGACCGCCTGCTGAATCTGCATCGGCCCCATTTTTCCCGGTATCGACAACAGGGCCGCCTGTATGTTAAACGATTCGTTTGTCGCCGCCCCGGACTGCATGAAATTCACATTGCGACTGTAGTTAATGCTCTGCGGTGTAATGGCAAAAGCCCCCTGCATGTCCACAATATGCCCCTTGCCCAATACGCCGTTGGCAATCAGAGTCATCTGCTGCGGATTTCCATAATACCCCATCGAGGGTGATATGCCGGTTAGAACCGCAAGCTTCTGCATGACTTTCCAGAACGGCACATCATGCGCGTGAATGGTGACCTGCGGCATGACACCCTGATTGATAAAATGAGGCGTTGTTCCCGCCTGCCGGCATACGATGTCAAATGCCTGCCGGGCGGAAATATTTTCAGCATCAAGTGTTATCAACGGCCCGCGCAGAAGATCCGCGTGCGCAATATTATCCAGGTCCTCCCGCAGCAGATGGCGCATCTCCGGTGTGGTCATGCCCGCAAGTGCCTTTTTCATTGCCGGAACCGCAGAATCCCCCGCCGCCAGTAATGCTTTGGCGGCGGTATGACGAATCGCATAGCGCTGGCTGGCAAGCTGCTTGATCCATTGATTCAACTGCGCAGAGGTGGGTTTCATCGCCGCAACCGCCGGAACCGCCGCCGGTTCCGCTGCTCCGGCAGCCCACACCGCCGATGACGCAAATGATATCACCGCGCATGCCATCGCCGCGACAGTGCCTGCCGCGGTTCCAAAAGCCACCCATTTCCGAATTAACTGCCTGTACATCCGCGACCCCCGTGATGAATTATTTCCGTCATTCCCGATGACGCATATATTGGACTCGGACCATTGCGCATGATAATCCGCCTGAGCTTTTGCGGCAATCGCGGTCAACCGTGTGCTATTTTCAACACTTTTAAATTATCTTATGATAAGCGCTATGCTGCTGAATCAACTCGTGACGTTACGTATTATCCAGAGCCTGTGGCTGATATTGACGGCTTATTGGGTGGTTCTGGCATTCAATAATAAAAAATCGGTCTATCGGCAAAGCTGGCTGGCACGCATGGGATATGTGGTGCCGCTGATTCTCGCTTCCATGATAATCTCACGATTGTCTCTGGGAAAAATTCCGCTCCTGCCTATATCAACTTTCGGACGGATGATCGGTGTTCTGCTGTGCGCCGCCGGTATCGCGTTCGCCATCTGGGCCCGGACGATTTTGGGTACCAATTGGAGTGGGATTGCAACCGTAAAGGAAAATCATGAGTTGATCTGCCGCGGACCATACGCCGTGGTGCGCCATCCGATATACACCGGATTGTTGCTGGCCTACATCGGCACGGCGCTGGCGTTATGGCCCACCGTTGGAAGCCTGACGCTGCTGGCAGCTTTTATTCTGGCTGGTGTGATCAAATCCCGGCAGGAAGAGAAACTCATGGAAAGCCAATTCCCGGATGCCTATGCGGCCTACCGGAAAAAGGTGCGGGGCGGGATATTTCCGCATTATTGAGATTCCCGCGGCAAACGCACCGTATCTCACGGGCCTAATCGCAATATTTTTCAAGATATTCCAGCATCAGGTGCAATACCACTTCATGGGCTTCCTGTATGGCGGCGGTGCGCTGGCTGTTCACCACCAGCGCCTGATCACAATGGGAGAGCGCTTTTCCGCCGCCTTTGCCCAGAAGCCCGATGGTCTTTCCGCCCCGCTGTCGCATCACCTCACACGCACGGATGAGATTCGCACTGTTACCGCTGCTGGAAAAGACCACCAGCACATCGCCACTTTGCGCAAATGCCTCCACCTGTCTGGAAAACACGCTGCCGAAATCCCAATCGTTGGCAATGCACGTCAGAGCCGTTCCGTCGGCCGCCAGACACATCGCCGGCAAAGCCCGCCGATCGGGCCGGCTGTAGCGTCCGGTTAATTCCTCCGCGAGATGTAACGCCGCGGCGGCAGATCCACCGTTACCGGCCGTAAGCAGTTTTTTTCCGCCCAGCAGCGCGGAAGTTACCGTTTCACAAATGGCCGCAATGTGTTCCAGTTGATCGGAAAGCGTTCCGATCACGCGTGAAGAATCCGCCACGCAATCCTGCATCCAATGATGATTTTTTGACACACGAACTCCGTTTCATAAGGACACGTTTTTAGAGACTGCTACGTGTTCAGGGCTTCAAGTTCTTCCGGGCGCAGCTTCAGGCGGCACGCGTGAGAAGAATCTTCAATGCTTTGCGGACGGCTGGCCCCGGGAATGGGAATGACCTGTGGACCTTTGGCCAGCAACAGATCG
>JAJZJL010000127.1 GCA_021810145.1 Planctomycetota bacterium
CTTACAGCACCGTGCCTTGCCGGGGCCGGTACCGTTGGGGTCACTCGTTACCACCGCCCGCGCCCCCACATACCCATACAAATTCATTCCACTGGCATGCCCAATCGGATCGCGTTGGATCCACCGACCGAGGGGCGGCGAGTACGTGCGGTTACGAACGTAATACAGTTGGGTTTCGGGATCGTATAGGCCTGTCCCGATAACCGCGGTTGCGATACCACGATCGGGATAGCCGCAGAAGATAATGTCGTTCGCTCCGTAAGCTGGCTGGGTTGCCGAATCGCTTCCCCAATTCGCGGTGATTATGATCGTGTTGCCGTAGGCGTCGGCAATTCGCTCAATAATCAGAAGTTTTCCCCGGCTCGCCGGGGAACAACGGCCAGCGGGCAGGGAATCCGTCGTTTCACCACCAAGGCACAACGACACGAAGCGTTCTGAGGTCGCCTGGCTCCTGCATCCGCATTCTTGACCTTGGGTCAAATTGCCATTCAACGCGACCATAAGATGCCTTCCGAAAAGCTGATTGATTCAATGGCGTGCATTGTATGGCGACCTGAGGCTCCTGCAAAGCAGAATCCGCGCGTTTTTTTCTCTTCCGCCTATCGCTGGCCGCGGCGGGAATGCCCTGCTTCCATGATTCCAACTGAAGAATAGCGCTTTATGATCCGGGTTTCCACCCGCGACCCCTGCAATCAAACCATCCGGCAAAATGCCACGGCGAACAATCGCGCATCGGCCGCCCCATGAATTTTTCCGCCGGCTGCTGTGCTGGCCGGTGCGGACCCGTTCCGGTTCGTGGAGAAAACCTAATTACGTCGCGGTTGCGTTCCCCGATTTCCGTGGGTTACGGTTGGGATTCTTCCACTTTTTGCGCGCGTGGCAACATGCAACAGCGTTTCATAGGCGGCGTAGATCGCTGACGGTAACGGACCGTACAGAGGACAACGGATCTGCGGCTGGGCGGTAAACCTATTACTGAGTGCCACATTATCGGGTGAAAAAACAAATTCGCGAGGATATTTTTCCACTGCCGCCCATGCCAGTACTGGGGTTTTTCTTCCACGGATAAAAAACATCACGGCGTACCTGGGAGATTTGTCGTCGCCAAGGAAGCCCCAATTGAAATATCGTTGTGAACGTAAAATGTAGTCGATCGAGCTTTGCTGTCTTAGGTCGATTTGGCCGCGATCCTTCAGTGTAACAACAGGCCCCGTCCTGTCGGCGAATACGATCCGCAGAATCGGGAGAGCAGTGCCCGCCAGCAGGTGGTCCGTAGAAACCACCGGCCGGGCAGCGACAGCGTGCACTGCGTTGGTCCGAGCAGGGGCACGGCACTCCATCGCCTCGTACGCAGAGTAAAGGCTCGGCGGTAAAGGCCCATAGAGGCTGCAGCATATCGGCCCGGCGGTGGAAACATTCCCAGCCCCGCTTGCCGGTTCCGAGAACACCAGTGCTCGTGGATATTTCTGTGGGAATACCCAACGCCGTCGAGGCACTTGACCATTGCTCCCGTAAAGCAACGAGCCATAAACAGGCTCAGCGGCGGCGGCGTTTGCTGAGGGGAAGGAAACACCCTGCGATGCGTCAAGAAAGCCCAATGCCGCCTTATCCTTCATGTCTATATGAAGTCCGTGGCCCGTAAACACGATGCGGTGTAACGGAGAGAAACCCGCCAGCGCCGATTGGATGTGAAATGGTCGTAGCTGGGGCCGCAGGGGTGCTTTCGCTACCGGGAAGGGCAATGGAGCAGCAGGTGGCCCGAAACACCTTGTGCCTTGGTCACCGGGTGTCGCCAAGAACCTCCAGAATCTGGCGAGGTCTCGCGGCATGGGCCGGTAAAGTCGGACCAGCGGAGCCTGGCTCCCCGGTGCTGCCCGGACGGTGCGCGGATCGTAACGACTGAAGCACAGTGCCCGAGGGTAGCGGCGTGCAAAACATTCGCGGTAAAGTTTACGCCCGTTAGCGAAGCTGACCGCAGCAAAATATTCGCCGTGCCGAAACGGTGCCGATGGCGGCCCGTTGTGGAAAAAGAAACTAGACTTCCTTTCTATTGCCATCGCCACGTACCGAAGCGAATTTGGGTCGCTTAGTGTGACAGTCCGACCGAAGCCGTGAACCGTGATCAACTCGATCGGCTGGCCCCACGGCCACCTCGTACCGGGGCCATCAGGGCTTGCGACAGCATTCGTCACAAGGCACATCGCAGCCCACAGGCCAAAGAACGTTACCTCGCTCCACACCTTGATGCGTTTGGAGACCATAATCACTTCTACTCCAGCGTTACGTGGAGGTTGACAACCGGGCCTCCCCATTCATGGCGAGCGTTCGAGGCCCCCGCCACTCCGAAATTTACAACGAAGCCTCCGCGTACCTCTTCCGACCTCTTTGTGAAATCACAACCCTCAATCACATCCAGGGACGGGGTCCCTTCTGATGCCGGCACCTCGCCGTGCGAAAGATTGCCATTCAACGCGACCATAAGATGCTTTCCGAAAAGCCGATTGATTCAATGTCGTGCATTGTATGCTGCGGTGCGGTTACTGCAAAGCAAAATTCATGCTTTTTAATTGCCTGGATTGCCGCGTCCGCCTACGCGGCACGAACGCCCTGCTGATAGACCACCGGTACTGCCGGGAGTTTGGGCTTCCGCTAGAACTTCCGCGTTGCTATGGCAAACGCCTTCCGAGCACACGATGTGGCACCTTCCTCCACGTCCACTATCCCCGGGGAAGTCCACGGCCCGGAATTACCTCCGCATGTATTGGCAAGAATCAGATCTGGAACTGGAGTAAGAAATCTGCCGCCTGATTCAGGCAATCCACAACATTTGACAATAACTCTGGGCCGCCTCGCGTATCCAGTCCTCGCTTATGATGATATTTAACATTCATACAATTGGCTGAGCCGTTATAGCCACAATAGCCATCAGTTAGCGGAGCCAGACAAGCCACCCCAATAGCGGTGGGAGGCATATGGCGGCCACGCTGATCGCTGCAAGAAGAAGGATCGGCACCTCCAAAAGCCACGCGATTCCACGGGCATGGGGGGAGTGTGAAGTGGCATAATCCCATGTTGCCACCAGAGTAGCCACGCAGCCCGCTAATCCGATTGTGCAAAGCAAGATGACAGTGGCCGAATACCCTGCTGGCAGATTCCAATCCGCCGCTAGTCCAACGTAATAATGGCGCCCACCGGGTGTCATAAGCCAACGGACAATGATCGCAAGCAAGATAGATGCTGCTGCAGACGCGCGTGCTGGCCAACGCTCCCCGGCCTTGCCGTTTCCGCTAGTGACTGCCTTCCCCATGCGAAGCCTCCGTCATCCTATCTGAAGTTGCAAACGCGCTTGAACCTGCAAGTGCGGATCTACTGACCGGCTCGCTAGCCACTACTCTTGCTGCATTTACACGCAGTGGGGGCGCTGAAGGTCTTGGTCACGTTCACAAAATCTATTTCGTTGCCTGGCCCCAAGTTGTTAAACGATGGGCCGGAAAATGGCGACTCGTGTCGGTAGATAAGGCTTCCATCGGCGTATGCCTCAAAATCAGGAAATTGCGTAGTGAAACCGCTGATTATTACCGTGACTTTATTATGTGCGACGACCGCGAAGTCGAAAATGATGTCATAGGCTATAGCTGGGGAGCCGGGAATAAACGGGTATGCGGCACTCGCTGAAAACCGGATTGCGGTATCGCAACGCACTGTGCCTCCCGTGAAGCCATCAGTCACCTTTGGCTGGCCGCCGTAGACAACAGCTTTAGCACTTTGGTAAATCCAGCGCTGGAAGCCAGCCGACCATCGCCGCCGGACCGAATCCCCCACATCGCTGGCTCCCCAGTATGCATCAGCAGTGGTTGTTGCCTTGCCGATGTCTTTACTCTCGATCCAGCCCTCGCTGAACAATTTCGAGTTCCCTGGGCTGAATTGGCCGAATCCCCGTGTGTTGGCTTCGAACTGCCAACCAGACTCAATTGGCCCGATTGATGGCTGAGGCAGCCACTGGCCGCGCAATTGCCCATTTATAAAGGAATCGAATACAAACGGGATACGCCACAAGCCCTGTGGATCGGTCCCACGCAGCGCATTTGAGGCAGCGTATTGGTAGAGATTCGGCCCACCTTGGTAGCCAATCGGATCGCGTTGAATCTCCCAAAGCACCGCTATTTTATTGGAGGCCCGTCCCGGCCGGCCGGGAGATTTCGGCTCCTGCCTCAACACTGTGCATATGGCGGGGTTGTAGGTGCGGTTGCGGACATGGCAACCCGGCCCTTCCGGATCGCTTTGGTTGAGCGGGGCTGCGGAGCGGGGGCGTAATGGCGAAGCATCAGACAATCCGCAAAATCCCGAAACTCCGCAAATTACAACGAAGCCTCCGTGTGCCTCTTCCGACCTCTTTGTGAAATCAAAAGCACCAATCACATCCAGGGACATGTGCCCATCTGAAACCGGCACCTCGCAGTGCGAAAACTTGCCATTCAACGCGACCATAAGGCACTTTCCGAAAAGCCGATTGATTCAGTGGTGCGCATTGTATGGTGCGGTACGGATACTGCAAAGCAAAATTCATGCTTTTTTTGCTTTTTCCTGTTGTCTTTCATCCGCGTACGGGCGTCGGCGCGCGGGTTACCTTCTGCAGCCTTATTTAGCGTGACGCAAAGTGGCAGGCAGGCATGCGGTGTACAACAGGAGTGGAATCCACCCGATAACGCATAATACTACGACTAGCGACCGAAACCGTGGAATCCGTGTTCCAACCAGCCTCACCCGCAGCACTGGCGAGCAAGCTGCCACCCCCGCCGGGAACCAGATTATTAGGGCCAAATCCCCCAGAAACCCATATTCCCGCCGCGCGGAAACGCTTTGCCACTAAGCCCCTCCCGCCGATCCCAGCGTGCCGGAACCGCCATGGTCAGTCCACTTTCACGCGGCAACGCCATGGCCCATACTCCCCGCGGAATGTGGGGTAACGCTGCTTTCCGCCTCCATTGCTTATGTGCTTCCATCCACAACGAGCTTAACAACGCAACCGGCTCTTCACTTCATCAATATCATTGAGGACCATCCAGACTTCCATTATCACGAGAATAAGCTGCCATATAATCTGGTGGACCGCTACACAACTTACTGCATCATTCATGATTCCATATATCGGTGACTGTCGATCTGATCATCCCTGACTCTGCATAATTTTCACTGTTATATCTATTGCTCCAATCTGAATCCCTTAATTGCCGCGACCAATTGCAGCGACAGCAGCATGATCGGGATCGGCAGCAAACCGATCAGTATCCCCACTGCACAGATGATTTTGCTTGCTTGTGCCTGCAGTTGCCCTGCGGCACAGGAAACGCCATAGATGGTCATGCTAATGGCCAATAGAAAAGTGATCGCAACCCAGCCCATCGGACGTATCTGCTCTCCATGTGGAACCTCAAGGAAAGGCAGGGCCTGCACAAATACATAAATATCACAAAGTAGGGGAATTAAAATCGCGGGCGGGACCACTGGCTTCTGATCGTGAAGCATCAGTCTGCGCACACGCCACGCGATGATGCCAGTACCAACGATGTAGCCGAAGCTACACAGCAAACCAAATAAAATCATGACTGGTACTAGTAGGATTGCCATAAGCGTGGGAGGATTAGCTGGCATCCAAGCAAATGGATCCCCATTTGGAGTTCTCCACACCATAGCGCTGACTATTAATGGAAAAGCGATCGCAAATGCTCCTATATACCAGAACAATGCTTGGTACCGTCGGCTGCGGGCACCAGGACGATTCGTCGCGGACATGTGACTGACTCCATGAATACAACTAAATTTGATTAAAGAAAATTGGACGCCTCCGACACAATCGGAGCCTTGATAAACTGATCAACTATATGGAACCATTGAGAAACCCCCATTTCCAAGTAAGCGTTGCCGCTTTGGTCTTGCACGGCCTGCAACTGCTGTAGATATTTGGTTCTGGCACGTTACTTGGAACGGATGTCATTCCGGCGTCATACCAATCCAGCTTCCAGCGAGGATGGTCGAGCGGCTTGAGAACGCAGGTTTGCCCCACAACCTCCGCATTGCATATTTTTGCAAATGGCTCGAACGCGAGCGTATTGAACTCGGTGAAAATCAGCCCTGCAAGCCAATAATTAACGGCGGGCTGCCAATAGCATTTGCCGCTGACCGTGACGGTGTTTTCACATTCACCCGTGCCAGCACCACACGGCATGGCATTAATGCCCGTGCCAACCAGAGAGGTGTCCCACGCTTGTAGAGCTGTGGGTGAGACGATTGTCTTCCCTGAAAGTTCGATTTTTTGTGGTGCCGATAATGCATTCCATGCGCGATTGATAACACCCGCCAAAGCTATAAGCTTGGCAGTTAAGTCAGGGCCGCAGCGGTTACTCTTCGCACCACAACACTGTTTACCGCCGGGATCGGTACCCATCGGACCCAACGCCGTCGCCGCCCGCCCATTCACATATTCATACAAATCAATCCCGCCGAAATAGCCAATCGGATCGCGTTGGACCCACCGGCCGAGGGTGGGGTTGTAGGTGCGATTGCGGACGTAATACAGTTGTGTTTCCGGATCGCTTTGGTTGGGCGGAGCTGCGCAGCGGCGGCGTAATGGCGAAGCATCAGACAATCCGCAAAATCCCGAAACTCCGAAATTTACAACAGGACCTCCGTGTACCTCTCCCGACCTCTTTGTGAAATCACAACCGTCGATCACATTCAGGGACATGTGGCCATCTGAAATCGGAACCCCGCAGTGCTGAAGTTGTTCATTCAACGCGACCATAAGACGCTTTCCGAAAAGCCGATTGATTCAATGCCGTGCATTGTATGGCGACCTGAGGCTCCTGCAAAGCAAAATCCGCGATTTTTTGTTGTACCAAGGTAGATTTGTCACCCCTTGGCCGAAATAGGGGTGTCGGCACCAAGCCTGGGGTATACCGGACAGGATGGAAAACTTACGAGCTATTGTCAAATGTTGTGGATTGCCTGAATCAGGAGGCTGCTTTTTTTTGACTCCATTTTCGAATTTGATTCCTGCCAATACATCCGCAGTTAAATCCGAGCCGTTGAGCCTCTGAATTCCCCTTTTGGCACGCCCTCCCGTCCCGGATAGAGGAGGTAAGGCAAAACAGGGACGGATTTGGATGTGACAGAATGAAGCCGATTGGGTAGCATGAGAGAATATTATGCAAACCCGGAAATACCCCCGGCGGTTATCTATGTCATGTACGCGCCGCGGGTGTCGAGGTGTTACATTTTACGCGGTGCGCGAACGGCCGCGGGTTTCCACCCGCGGCTGCACGGTCGAAACCACATCGCGTTGTGCCGTGAGCAGACCATTGTGGCGGCGGCAATTAAAAAGGCGGAAACCAGCGCGGACGTAACAACAATCCGCCATCCATACCACCTCCGCGTTCCTCCGCCGCCGATGTTTATCCCGATGACCATAGTGACTCAACAGCAATCGGGATGTGCCAACCAGTCATTGGCTTTGTGGCTTTGTGCCGTTGTGGTCATGATCCCTATGCCAAATGCCAAATGTTGAGGCATGGATGCCGAAATCCCCCGGCGCGCCGGGGCAGGCCTGGCGATAGGATCGGCAGATCGGGACTCAATCCGAATCTGTGTAATCTGTGTAATCTGCGTAATCTGTGGATTAGAATTCAGAACCTTTCCCGGCGCACCGGGAATCAATGACCAATGAGCCCCGGCGCGACGGCGAACAACGAGCAACGAGGAATTTGTTTTCTGGGTACGGCGGGTATATGCGGTGCCGGGCTGGATTGGAGTATGGATTTGACTGATGGTGCCGGTAACGGCAGAGTTTGAAAGCCAAGGACCAAGGCCATGAAGGCCTTGCAGAATCTGTCACAGGCCCGATGAAAGTTTCGATCAACAACGTGATTGCGGATAAACGTGCATTATATGATATGCTTGATCAGCCAATCCAGATTGCACGCGCCGCGATGGTCATCACCCACAGCGTCGCTGGATTGGGAAACTAAAAATCGTCGTGAAGCCCCGATCAAATCTGCCGCCTTATCCAGCCGTTGCATATCGGCAATGCCCGGGGCGGTGGTGAGCTTGATTTCAAACGCCCAGTTTTCACCGTCCATTTCCAGCACCAGATCAATTTCATGACCGTCGCTGCTGCGGAACCAATAGGGTTGATACTGCCGGCCACGGGCCGAGAGTTCCGCCAGCAATTGTTCAATGACAAAACCTTCCCAGCTTGCCCCCACCCATGGCTGAGCAATAAGCGATGCGGTATCGGGAGTGTTTAACAGGGCATGCAATAACCCCGTATCACGCCAATACATTTTTGGACTTTTAACCAGACGCTTTCGGATGTTGCGCTGAAATGGCTCCAGCATGCGCAGAAGAAATGCGCCCGTAAGAAAACCCAAATAGCTGTTCACCGTTTTGTAGTCCAGGGCCATACTCTGGCCCAGGCGCGAGGCATTCCAAGCCTGCCCGTGCGACGCCGCCAGCATGCGCAGCAAACGCATGGTTGTTGCCGGTGCGGCGGGGAACCCCCAATTCGGCAAGTCGCGCTGCGTGAGCAAGGCCAGATAATCCTTTTGCCACTGTGGATAACGGTCTGCCTGTAAAAATCCGCCGTTGGGATATCCGCCATGAAGCCAGAGTTTATTTCTGGACTCCGCTGAGGTGGCCTCAGACCAGAGAAAGGGTGTAAGTTCCAGCAATGCCAATCGACCCGCCAAAGATTCCGACACGTTAACCATCAGAGCCGGAGATACCGACCCCAGCAAAAGAAACCGTCCATTGCAGTCACGCCGGCGATCAATAGCACCGCGCAAACGTGGAAATATTTCCGGCCAGGCCTGCGCCTCATCGAGGACCACCAGTTGTTGGCCTGAAATCAGGCCGTTAAATTGCAAATCCAATCGCAGTCGATCGGGTTCCTGCTCAAGATCAAAATATTGTCCGCCCAGGGATTGTGCCAGCGTGGTCTTGCCACATTGTCGCGATCCCAGCAGCGCCACCGCCGGATATTCCCTGAGACGTTGTAAAAGCAGTGGTTTTATAGCACGTTCGAGCATATCATGTATTATAGGAAATAATTCCTGTTTTGCAATAATACTTGCCATTATTCATGATTTATGGGAATACCCGGTTTATTGGCGTGCTTCATGAACGGACCGAAAGACGGCCAGCAACCTTCCGTGGTAGTGAAGATATTTTCGCGGTGATATTGCAGGGCGGCGGGATCGGGCCTGAGGCGTTCGGGCAGATGCAGGGTGGCACCTTCCATGGCAATAAATATTTGCCGCGGTAAGGGGGCGAAATTCATTTTTCTTTTGAGGTGTTTTCAGCCCCCCCATGGGCGACGCTTTTCGCACGGGTGATTCGCCGCGTTTCGCTTCCGCCGCTGGTGGGAAGTTCGGTGCAGAGATTGGCCGGGGCATGCTTATGGCCTCTGTTCATGAAAGGCTCACGTTTCACGGTCCCTTTGCATTGGCGATGGCCGCCGCCATGACATCGGAGAGTTTTCCCAGCGATTGGCTTAATGCCACGGCAAGATCTCCAGCCCCGGTGGATGCCGCCGATGCGGTAACCGAGGAAGTGCGGGTCAATAAGACTTTTCCGGATGTCGCCTCCATCAGCGTCCAGACGGCCTGCAGCTTGACCTCACCGGATAGATCGGCGGAGAATCGGTTGAACACCACCACGAGCAGCAGCGCATGTTTCCGTGGTTGCGGTTCACCGGGAATGATTACCGCACCGGGCGGCAGCCGATCTGCCAGATCAACTGCCAGTGTATGGCGTACCAGAAGATCCAATGGTGCCGCCCATTTTACAACACCATTGATATTTAAACGATTTGCCTGTGCACGGCGTACCAGGGATAACCGGTCCAATTCCGGCGGCAGTGTCATGCGACCGACAATGACTGGAGGTCCGGCGTATACCCGAACCGAATAATGAGGGACTGCGGAATCGAGGGTTATAAATTCCGTAGGCGGACTGGAACCGCAACCGTTTAACGCCATGGTCATCAACACCAGAATCAGGCCGGTAGTGGCTCGATATGTCATTTATCTAGACCTCCCTTGAATAAGTGCCTCCGGGTGGCGGTTCAGATAATTTGCCAGGGAACGAACCGCACGGGCGGTTCTGGTTAATTCCGCCACAAGATGCTGCAGATCTTCCTGTGTGTCAGGTCCGCCACCGGTAATGCGGGTGATGGTTTTGGCCATGACCGCGGCTGCGTCTGCCGTCTTCCTGATGCTGATAACAGTTGGCAGTATCCGTCCGCGAAGGCTACCGGTAATGGCCTGGGCATTGCCCAGTGTTTTATCCATATGAGCGAGGCTTTCCCTGATTTCCGGCGAAGCCGCCAATGCATTAAGCCGGGCGGAGAGTTTTTTAAGATTTTGGCCGATATCTTCAAGTGGAATGTTGTTGATTTTGTTGGAGATACGGTTGATCGAGGCAATCAGTTCGGTAAACCCACCGCCGCTGACCGCCGGAATTTCCGGAATGTTTGCCGCTGTACGCAGAATTTGTCCGCCGGCTTTTCCGGCCATAACCAGAGAAATTTCCTTGCCACCCAACAACAGGCTGGAGCTGGTAAGTTGCGCCCGCAATCCACGATCGACCAGTTGTGCCATCATTTTATCCAGCACGGCGGTTGATGACCGTGATTGATTGGCTCTTGTATGAATTCCGAATTGCTTCGGGTATAGCGCAAAAGTCACCGGCACGGTCATGCGCTGTTGTTGCGGGTCATATTGCAGGCTTACCGTACAAACCTGTCCGACCGGCCTACCGTCCAGTTTCACCGGTGCGCCGCCATGAAGTTCCGCGGCAGAACCTGTGAACCGGGTCGCGAACATCACGGACGGGCCGAAGAAAGCATCCAATGCACCGGCTTTGTCAGAATAGAGGTGATAAAAGGCGGGGATCGGCACCGGAGGTGCCCGTCTTGCCGTATCAAAGGCAATTGCGCCTTTCAAAATGCCGGCCAGCGGCGGGATGTCAACATTTAAGCCGCTGCCATGAAATGCAATATTAAATGCGCCCTGCCGCCAGAAGCGTACTCTCCCGGTGACAAGCCGGTCGAACGGGGTGTGAATAAATACTTTGAGTTGAATTTTCCCCCGATCGGCGTCATAGGACCACCCCAGCAGTTCCCCCACCGTCAGGCCGTGATATAACACCTGCGAACCACGGTGCAGGTTCCCCAGTCGCCGGGTATCAACCGTAAATGTTGTACCGGGCAGGTCCGGTTCAATATCGGGCGGGTGTAACAAGCCCTGGAATTTGCGGGTTGGATTGCCCCTGCCCGGCATCATTTCAATATCCGGCCCGGAAATCAGCCCGGCCAGATCGCCGCTGAAAATATCCGGTTGATTGATCCAGAATTTTGTCCCCTTGCGCAGAAGGCCGGCCACGCTGGAATCCATAGACAGCGTGGCTTTCACGTCGTGGCCGTGATCGGTGAGTTCTAACGTTTCGAGCGTTCCGATCTGTACGCCCCTGTAAATGACGGACGTACCACGGGGATTTAACCCATGGACTTCCGGGAAAGTGACGGTCACCGTAGGACCCCAGAAGAGCCATGTGCGAACCGCCAGAAATCCCACCAGAATCATAGCCGCCAGCGGCACCGACCATATCCATCCTCTCCACGGGGTAGCGCGAACATGCGCCACGGGTAAATTACGTTCACTGCGATCATTTTCCGCTTTCGAGCCGCCGGTGCGATCGCTGGATTCTTGATCTTCAGCCATGAGCGTTCTCCTTTAATTGCACCGCGTCCCACATGAGTCTGGAATCGAAGCTGCGCGCGGCGAGCATGGTTAATGTTACCACCAGGGCAAAGGGTAAAGCCGCCCGCCCCACATGAACCGCCACCACCCCCGGAAATGACAGCAACGGAGCCATAAGCGCGACAATAAAGGGGTCAACATTTGACCAGCGGCCTATTCTGTGAATGACGTGGTACAGGCGGGTACGAAACACCAGGTGGCGTTTTGATGCGTTGCGTACGCTCATGAGCATCCAGCTTAAACCGATGAGTTTAAGAAGTGGAATCAGGATGCTGGTGATGATGATAATGATTCCAAGTTCCCAATATCCGGCATCGAAAAGTTCACGGACACCTTCAATGATGGAATGCCACTTCATTCCACCGGGTTGCAGGGTATAACTCATCGCAAAATAATAGGCCGGAAAATAGAGAATATAGCTGGCTACCACAAGCGCAGCGGTGCGATGCAAAGCGTCGGGCTTGCGATAAAAAAGACGCTTCCAGCAGCGCGGGCACCGGCGTCCCAGAAAAGAACGCGGTAATGTCAGATTACATTTTTCACAACTGATGACAGGCGCACCGCCAGGGTCGGATCGGTCAGGCATGATCGCGTGCCATATTCGATGCGGAGTCAGGCACCAGGGGCTGAGCATATGCAGACCCGCCGCCGCGATCAGGCACCATCCGCCCCACATGATTTCCCCTTGTAGCTCGACACTGGTTCGCATGTAAACAACCAGTCCCGCCAGAACCAGCACATCCGGCATGGCCCAGAGCTCAATGGCCTGGGCATAACGAAATACGCAACCGATCCATGCGGGACGGCGGCGTATGCGGATGGCAGTGAGAACAACGAGCATCAACACGGCGCGCAGAAAAGGAAATGCGATCGCGTACGCCGCAAACATGATCGCCAGCGCCGGCCAGTGCTCTGACCAAAGCGCAGAAACACCGCTGCTGATATAGTTCACACGGGACTGTGTGCCAATCGAAGCCTGCATTAAGGGCAGGAGGTTGGCGGGAAAAAGCAGCAGAAATATGGCAAGTGTCCAGGCCAATCCCAACGTGAGGTCCATGGGTTCAACGGAATCCAGCAGGCTTCCGCAGCGTATGCAGAATGCCGCGGTGCGTTCTGACAGTGATCCTATGTGCTGCTCTGTGCCGCAATGTTCGCAGGTAATGGCCATATTTCAATCCTTCTGAGCACGTTCCGCACAATCATGCAATGCAGCCGCCACAGATATCATGCCTTTCAGGCTCTCTCCATGATTTTAACGCCTTGGCAATGCGGCTTAAACCCTCGATGGTGAAATGTCCGGGGAGAGAGTTTGTCAGCGATTGTGCAACATGACTGCGATTAGTTCTGAACGCAATGAGAACATGACCGGCCCGTAAGCAATAAAAGGGATTGGACCGCGGATATCGCGGATGGCGCGGATACGAGGGGGGCGTCAACGAGTCCCGGCGCGCCGGGAAACAACGATTTTCGGCACACGGGACAGGTGCTGAATCTACTGATTAATACTGAATCTACTGACGAATACTGCACATACTGGCCAGCCACTGTAATCGTGCCTTCGTGGCCTTGTGCCGTTGTGGTAATGATCCCTATGCCAAATGCCAAATATTGAGGCATGGATGCCAAAATCCCCCGGCGCGCCGGGGCAGGCCTGGCGATAGGATCGGCAGATCGGGACTCAATCCGAATCTGCGTAATCTGTGGATTAGAATTCAGAACCTTTCCCGGCGCGCTGCGACTGACTCCCAACTCCTGACTCCTCGAGCAGCTTCTTTGTGATGCACCGGACCGCGGATATCGGTAGAGTAGAGGACTCAACCCCGCGGCCGCGGACGAGCCGTGGTGGCGTAAGTTGAGTCCCCCCTCATCAAACCGGACGGGCAGGTTTCCTGCATCCGGCTTCCTCGGTATCTGTCTTCCGCACT
>JAJZJL010000128.1 GCA_021810145.1 Planctomycetota bacterium
AACAGGCATGGGCCGGTGCAGCGTTACCGGAAAAGCGTACCCGGAGGATGAACTGGTAACCTTTCAAGGCCAATTGGTCAGTGCCGAAGGCAAGCAGATTCTGCTGGACCGGTTGCAAACCGGGGCGGATACGTCAAATGAAATGGCGCGGCCCAGCGTGCTGCGGCGGTTCGGATGCATTTTTCTTGATGGCATTGTGCTTTCGTTAGCAAGTTTCATTGTGCCGCTGCTATTTCTGATTCCCTTTACAGCCCCCGCCACCGATCCGGCCTATACCGGGCGCAGAATCGTTGTTGATCTGCTGCTTTTGGTGGTGGCTTTGCTTTATTTCGGACTGTTGCATGGTTGGCATGGTCAGTCTGTCGGCAAAATGGCGGGCAAACTGCGCGTGATCAATATGGATGGAACTGCGATTTCCCAGTCAACCGCTTTCGCCCGGGCGGTGGCCTACACGGCAGGTAATATTATGTTGACCATTGCCACGATTATCGCCGTACTTACACACAATCTGATTATCATCGAAGTGGGCCTGTGTGCCAGTGGAGGCTGGTTTCTGGCGGATGTTATTTTCGCCCTTACCGACGCCCGCACTCAGCGCAGCTTGCATGACCGCATCTGTGCCACACGGGTCATTTATGAAGGTTAGTACAGGATTGCTCCTACAGGAGACTGGATGATGACTGACAACCCCTACGAGACAACTTCCGAACAGCAAGGTTTGCAAGGAAATCCGCAACCGGCAACAGGCATGGGCCGGTGCAGCGTTACCGGAAAAGCGTACCCGGAGGATGAACTGGTAACCTTTCAAGGCCAATTGGTCAGTGCCGAAGGCAAGCAGATTCTGCTGGACCGGTTGCAAACCGGCGCGGACATGTCGGATGAGTTGGGGCGGCCAGGCGTATGGCGGCGGTTTGGGTGTATTTTTCTTGATGGCATTCTGTTGACTGTGTTTGCTTTTCTTCTCAGGGCAATGATGGGAGTGCCATTCATAGCACCTGCCACAGATCCGAAGTTTTTGCATCAAAGAATTGCGGCGGACAGCGTCGTGTTTGCGGTCGAAATTCTATACTTCGGTTTGTTACACGGCTGGCAGGGCAAATCCATCGGAAAAATAGTTGGGCACTTGCGCGTGGTCAACCTTGACGGCACGTCGATCTCCAAGCGTAAGGCTTTCGGACGCGCCATAGCCTACGAGTTCGGCGGATTGATGATCGTCTTGGCCAGTATTTTTGGCGTGGGATTGGGCAACCCAGTTATCGTCCTTAGCGGTCTGATTCTCGGATTGGTGTGGATCGCAACGGATAACATCTGCGCGCTGGCGGATGCCCGCCTGCAGCGATCTCTTCATGATCGAATCTGTGGCACGCGGGTCATTTTTGAACGATGATTTTGGAGAACGGATCATGGCAGACAATGCTTATGAGAAAATGTCAGCGGCACCTGCTGAAGGTGCCCCAGCCGGTACTGGAACCGGTATGGGAAAATGCAGTGTTACCGGAAAATCGTACCCTGAAGACGAACTGGTAACCTTTCAGGGACAACTGGTCAGCGCTGAAGGCAAGCAGATTCTGCTGGACCGGTTACGCATTGGAGCAGATGCGCAATCGCCGGGAATAACGCAGACCGCACTGGTGCGCGTGGCGAAAGCGCAGAGGGCCGTTCTGTGGCTTATCTTGCTGTATTTTGCGGCTATATTTGGGGCGGGCTTAGGCAATGGCGCAGGTTTGCATGCTTTAGCATACATCGTACCGTTTATTTACCTGGCGGTGCTGATTATCGGCGCGATTCTGGTTTACCGGCTTGCACATGCTATCGAATCAGCCGCACCATGGCTCTATGTTGTGCTGTTGGTAATCCCCATCGGCGGCCTGATTGGATTGTTGATACTCAATGGCAAGGCAACGCGTATCCTCCGCGATGCGGGACTTCGGGTCGGCCTGATGGGAGTTAAGCGCAGCGATTTGGATCGGTTCCAATCCGGCAATTATTTGGGATAAAAGAGAGCGTGCATTTAAGGGGTAACGACGATGGCTGATGGGGAACATTCGACATCATCTTCAGTTTCACCGCCAGCTACCGATGGAGCAGGTTCGGAAATGGGCCAATGCGGTGTGACACAAAAATGGTTGCCCCTTGACGATCTGGTTGTATTTCAGGGAAAACTGGTTTGCGCTGAAGGCAAGCAGATTTTGCTGGACCGGTTGAAGACGGGAGCCTTTGCGCCGGAGGAACTGGCCCGGCCGAGCGCCCTGCGGCGCTTTGCGTGCATCTTTATTGATTGGTTAATCATCTTGCCGGTATGGTACCTGTTTCTGGTGATGGTGGTTGTGTGGGTAGTTGTCCCGTTTCACCTGTTCACCGGGGCACCAGCAGTGGTTACCTTGGTATTCGGCACTCTATCAGTGCTGGCATTTGCCTACTTTGCGATCCTGCATGGGACCTCTGGAAAATCAATTGGAAAAAGGGTTGGGCGCACGCGCGTTGTCACTCTTGGCGGAGTTCGTGCCTCATGGGGGAAAATATTGCTGCGTAGTGCCCTATATCCAGGAACAATTGCTGTTATCGGTGTGGCGTGCCTTCTGCCTGATCCGGATCCCGGCAACATGGGCTTCCGTGCGATCCTTGGAGCGCTGGTCCTGCTGGTAATGGCATGGATTCTCGCCGACGCGCTGGCCGCGCTATTCGATCCTATCATGCAGCGCTCACTTCATGATAGAATCTCTGGCACGCGGGTAATCTGGGAGCGTTCATAAAAGGGTCCGATTGATCATGTTACGATACCGCCTCACCACGCCGGAACAGGTCTGCTTCAGCTACCAGCTTGCCGGCTTATTTACGCGTGCTCTGGCTTACCTGCTCGACACGGCGATTATGTTCGCAGGCATCGTTGGAGCGGCATTTCTGATGTTGATTCCCGGCGTGTTTGGCATCGCATTATTCCTCCTGATGATATTTGTCATACTGTTGGGATATTTTATTTTCTTTGAGGCCGTCTGGTCCGGCCAGACACCGGGAAAGCGGGCCATGCGGATTCGCGTCATGGATGCCGGCGGCGGTCGGCTGTCGTTAACCAATATTGCGCTTCGGAATCTGCTGCGAGCTATTGATGGCTTGCCCATGCTCATGTTTCTCGGAGGGGTCACCGCTCTGATTGATCCTCACCACCGCAGACTCGGCGACATGGCGGCCAACACCATCGTGGTGCGTGACCGCAAAACCGGACTGCCGCAGTCGGTGGTGCGGCGGGAAGTACGTCATAACAGCTTTTTAATTGATGCGGCTCTACGGTCACGGATTCTTTCCAGCATCGGCCCGGAAGAACGCGACCTGATCATGGATCTCACCCTGCGACGCGATCAACTTGATACGCCGGCGCGCGAACGCATGTTTTCCGATTTGGCGGCATATTGCCGTGATCGTCTGGGTATTAATGACGCCGCCGATTATTTAAGTGACGAACAGGCTGTAGTCAACATAGCGTTAATCCTGCAGGACGGATGGAAAGGGGCATAAAGATGACACAAGCGGTGGCGCAAACACTTGATCTGACGATTCTGCCATGTCCGCGGTGCCGCGGCGGGCGGCTGATCGCACAGTCCAACGGCGAGTTTGTCTGTGATTATCACGGCCACGTGGTCAACGGGGAACGATTTCACCCCATCGCGCCTGCGGTTCAAGCCGCGGAACTGGCGCTGCCAGAGGATGCCACATGTATATATCACCCGCAGAAGAAAGCGGTGGCTGTCTGCGAAGGCACGGGGAATTTTATCTGCGCGTTGTGTGCGGCCGAAGTAAAAGGCAAAACATACAGCGTGCAGTTTCTGGAAAGCAAAGCGGGAAAAAAGCAGATGGAGGAAAATTTAAGCCGGTATCTGCCACGCCCGGATCGAGTCATCGTGAACATTGGCGTTGCGATCTTTATTCCTTACGTCAACGCATTGGTGGTATTGCCATTTCCGATATGGGCGGCATACGGTTATTACCAATGCCGTCAGATTGCGAAGTTCCGCAGGGAGAACGCGTTGTATGGCAATGTGGTCGGCGGCGGCAGCGTTATATTCGGCGCGATACTGATTTCATTGCTTTTGGCACTGTGGATCGCCGGTCTGCTGACGGTGCTTCTTTTTGGCCATTTTTATAGAGGATAAATGACATTCTATAAGTAAACATGAACCACAACGCAGGATAAAACGAGAATATAAAATCATGGCCAGACCCGAGCAATTCAAATTCTTCACGATGTCCAAACGGACCACGGCGTTAATTGATGATGATGCGCTGGTATTGCTGGAACATCAATATACCAAGGATCGCGTTCGCCGAATTCCGTTCGATCAAATCAGTTATGTGCTGCACTGTCAAGGCCCTGCCACTGCCCGGCTGTTTGGGTTATTTTTTCTGACGTTACCGTTGGCTCTCGCCGGAATTCTCACGCTGGCCAGCACCGGCAGTAACAACCCCGTGGCCCGGGGATTCGCCGGGATCTTACTGGTGCTGGCCGCTTTCACCACCACGTTGTTTCTCATAACCATTGTACGGGGGCGGTATCACCTGCAGATAACCCGCGCCGGGGTGACCGTGCACTTAAGCGGTATTATGGCGGAACAGCGTTTCAACCGCCTGGTGTCGGAAATAACCAATCGCACACGAACCATTCAGGCCGGCCTCGCCGCCGCCGCAACAGCCGCGGCAAATGCCAATATCCCATTGCCGCCCGACGCGCCGCCACCACCGATGCCGGGGCCGGATAAATCATCATCCGTAAGTTCCGGCCCTGGCGTTGCAACGATGCCGGAGCAATCGCCCTTGGCGGAACCCAACCGTGAACCAGAAACCTGATAAAATGGAAATTCGATGGCATTAAAAAAAACATACTGTCACAATCATGCGGATCGGCCGGCAATCGGCGTGTGTGTCATTACCGGCCAGGCGATTTGTGAAGAATGTTCCACCCGCTACGAGGGAGTAAACTACTCGCATGAGGGATTGCGGATTTTGCAGGCTCGGCGAAACGCCCGAAATACAATCCGCTGGTGGCCGGACCGCACAGTATTGATTGCGGGAATTCTGCTGACGCCGTTGTGGATGATCTTGATTTATTTTGGCCTGCAAACTTTGATGTTTTCCATGGGACTCTGGAGCGGATGAATGGAACGATCACCCAATACCATTGATCTGCAATCCAATGCCGATTTTGCGGGGTCGCTGGACGCCGCTCTGGAATTTATCCGTGCCGATGCCGCCTGGACATTCCCGATGTATGTTTTGGCTGTGGCACCCACCGCTCTTCTGGCATTGCCATTGATCGGAGATATCACCGTCCATCGCCCCGGCGATGCCGCTGTTTACTGCGCACTGCTGATTCCGGCAATGATCTGGCGATGGTACATTTTGGCACTTCTGCAACGTCGCGTTTGCCATGCGGCGACGGGGAAAATTGAATCCGGCGTGTTCAAGCGCCGGATTTTTCCCATGTTAATTGTCCGGCTTGCGCTTGCGGTTGGTGCCGTATGGGGTGCCTGGCTGCTGGTTGTACCCGCCTTTCCGGCAGTCATTCTGGGGGCATGGATTGCACCGGCCTTTATGGAAGCTCCGGTCGCATCGTGGGAACATTTACACGGACCCATTCTGGCGGGGCTGACATCCGCCGGAACCTGGAGGCAGTTTCTTCTGATGCTGCTTGCATTTTTCGTCATATGGATCGGAACTGTCGGCACCCTGGAAATTCTGGCGAGTTTTGTCATTCCATCTCTGGCCGGCATTTCCGACCTGGGTCTGGACTTGCTGTTACGCAGTGAGGCATTGTGGCTGGGAATCCTGTTACTGGTCTGGATGGCATTCGATCTGCTTTGGCATGTCACTTCCGTCATTGAGTTTTACCGGGTGCAATCGCGTCACAGTGGAGCCGATATTGCCTTTCGTATCAGCCGCCTGAGAGGAGTTGCCGCGTGAACAGGCCGACTGTGGTGTTGCTGATACTCTTCTGGCTTTTCCCTTTGGCTGTCGCCGCCCCACCGTCCTGTTTTGCGGCCATGCCCGTACAGCAGCATCCAGCGGCGGCAAATCCGCATGTTCGCCTGAACCGGATTCTGCTTGAGCCGCCATTTCAACAATGGCACCTGCGGGAGCGACAGGCGGCGCAAAAGGCGAATCCCTTGTGGAAGGCCATGGGCGATCAATGGAATCGGTTCCTGAAGTGGCTGTCCAAATTTTTTCATCCACATCATCACAAGGCGTTGCATCAGCGCAACAACCCGGCCACGGGCTTTTCCTTCATGAATCTTCTTGAAATCATAGGGGTTATCCTGGCGGTGGCACTGGTGGCGGGGATTGTCATGGTGTTGATGCGATGGCGGGGCCTCATGAATGCTGTGCCAGAATCCGCCGGGGGCCTGTTAAGCCGCGATAAACTTCAACAGGCCATGGAACAGGGCAATGCACTGGCGATGGCCAGCGACGCATGGATGCAGGCCGCGGGGCAATTCGGTGGCGAAGGCGATTTTCGCTCGATGTACCGCGCGATGTATCTGGCGCTGCTGGCGGGCCTGCATGAAAGCGGAAAGATCCGCTTTCGGCGCAACTGGACCAACTGGCGATATGTGCGGGATTTCCGCGGCGACCCGGCTCAACGAACCGTATTCGGTTCGCTGACCGATCTGTTCGATCATGTCTGGTACGGAAATAAACAATACCCCGGCATCAACTCCGATAAACTGCGCGATCAGATTGGCGGCCTTATTCAAAAGGAGCAGCGGCGTGCGTAAAATGCTCCCTGCAATATTGGCCACCGGCTTTCTGGCGGTATTGATCTGGCTGCTGGTTTCCCTGGCGGCGCGCACGTCGCGCGGCACATCCGGCATGCCCCTTTACAGCGCATACCGTTTTGATCCGTACGGTTCCGCGGCTTTGGCCCAATTCCTCCGGGAATCTCCCGGTTCTCCTGATGTTACCTTATTAACGCATCCCATTATTCCGAACAACGCCCACGGCGTTCTGATCAACCTGAATCTGCCTTACCACACCGGAATGCTTGAAAATTATTCGATCTCTCCGCACTACAATCCGCCGCTTCTTCATTGGATCGTCGCAGGCAATACATTAATTGATTTTACGCAGAACGCCACCGATCTCACGAACCACTTCAAACTCCGCATCGAGGGGTTGGTCGGAACCCCCTCGCCGGCTTCAGATCGCAAATCCGGAAAATCCAAACAATCTAAACATTCCGGGACACCCGGAAAATCCGGGAATTCTGGAAAATCAACCAAGAAGCCATCCGGACATCCTGATCGCCCGCATAAGATCATACCACCCCGGAAATTACCGAAATGGATCACCTTCATGCAACGCGGTGATAACCCAAACAAATTAACAAAATGGCTGCACAACATTCCCTGGAATGCCGCCGGCTCAGCACAACTGCCGGCATCGCGGCGCAAATTGCAGTTGCTTGCCCCGGCATACATTTACGTTCCGCCGCATGACCAACATTGGCACATCCTGGCGAAGATGAAATCCGGCCCCGTGGCGGTAGAACGGCGGCTCGGAAAGGGCCGCGTGATTATCATCGGCTCGACATGGCCCGCGCTTAACGGCGGTATTGCGCAGGCGGGCAATCTCGATTTTCTGCTGCATCTGATCGGCCGGCGGCCGGTCATTCTCAATCAATGGAGTCTGGGCGTCGGCGATAATTTTACGATTCTGCAATTGCTCCGGCAATTCGGTCTTCTGCCGGCGGTATTGGAATTAATACTGCTGCTTGTCGCCTTTGCCTGGAGCCGGCGCGGTTATCCTCCGGCATCCGCGACCGGATCCGGTGCCATGGCCCGTTCCAGTGTGGAACACATTGCGATATTGGGAAGACTGTACGAATATTCTCTCGATGAATGGCAGATACTGGAGCGTGTGCGCCGCGAAATTTTCCATCGCTTGGCCACAGCCCTGCACTGCCGACCGGATCAGGTTCCTCTTCAGGCATGTAAGCAAACGGAAGCTTTTCAACGGGCACTGGAACACATTACCGATCAATTGCAGGCCGTGGATAATGACCTCCGGAAAAGTTCCAGAGAGTCCGACCGGCACAAATCCGCAAGGCATCGCCTCCTGGCTGATTTGATGACACAATCATGGCAACTGGCGAAGGAGATTCAGCATGGCAGACATCCAGAACGCGGCGCTTCAGCAAACCATTGAGGCGCTTGACGCGGTCGGAAAAGAACTCAAAAAAGTGATCCGGGGGCAGGAGGCGGTGCTTGATTTGATGCTCACGGCCATTCTGGCCGGCGGTCATGCGCTGCTAGAGGGCGTCCCGGGCACCGCCAAAACACTCAGCGTCCGGACGCTGGCCATGGCGATGTCATGCCGGGCCAAGCGTGTGCAGTTCACGCCCGATCTGATGCCATCGGATATTCTGGGAACCACCGTATTTACCCAGGGGTCCAATGAATTTCACCTGCACCAGGGGCCGATCTTCACGGATCTTCTGCTGGCGGATGAAATCAATCGCGCCCCGGCCAAAACGCAATCCGCACTGCTCGAGGCCATGAGCGAACAGCATGTGACCATTGACGGCAAGCGCCATCTGCTTTCGCCGGTATTTACGGTCTTTGCCACACAGAATCCGGTGGAATTTGAAGGCACTTATCCGCTGCCTGAAGCCCAGCAGGACCGGTTTCTTCTTAAGATTCCCGTGGATTATCCGGATCAGGTCTCCGAGCGCGACATGCTTGGCGCCATTGATCAGGGTCATCCTCCGGATCAGCTCGAAAGGTCCGGCATTAGCCCCGTGCTCACCGTCGAACAGCTTGCCGCCGCCCGAACCAGTCTGGCCCAGGTGCGAATTGAACCGCCCATTCTTGACTATCTGCTTGCACTCGTACGTGCCACGCGAAAACATGAGTCGATTGTTCTTGGCGGCGGCCCGCGGGCTTCAATTGCGCTGCTGATCTGCGGGAAAGCATGGGCACTGATCCACGGCCGGGATTTTGTCACTCCGGATGATATCGTCCGGATTGCTGAACCCGTGCTCGCTCATCGCATGACGCTTTCAGCCGATGCCGAAGTTGCCGGCGTCCGCAAATCGGAAGTACTGGGGCAGATCATGGATTCACTTGAGGTTCCACGATGAGCGTTCCCGGCAGATGGACAATCTGGTCTTTTGCAATCCTTGCGGTGCTGATGGTGCCGGCGGCGTTAAGTCCATTGTTCATCATACTGCCGCTGATCCTGAATTTGCTGGTGGTTCTGCTTTTTATTTTTGATGCACTGCTGCTGAATCGGACTTCTGTGCGGATCATGCCGGAGTTCCCGGCGCGCGGCGAAGTCAATGAGCCGTTGTCCCTGCGATACCGTGTCGAGAATGTATCACCCCGTGAAGTATTATTGACACTTGAACAGCCATGGCCGGATGGACTTTCCGGAAAACCCCCGTGCATAAACCTGAAAATGCGTCCGCGGGAATCCGCCGTGGTTGCATTTGAAGTTACGCCATCCACCCGCGGTCCGCTGCAGTTGCCGCCGGCGATTGTCAGCATGACTTTTGTCATGGCGTGGGCGCTGTGCCGCAAAAGCACCACGCCGCCGCCGCCGGTTCGGATTTATCCGACTCTTAGCGGCGTGCGTCGTTATGAAGTGCTGCGGCGCCATCATGCTCTGGCAATGATGGGCATGCATCGACGAAGAAATCTTGGCAGCGGGCGTGAATTTGAACAACTGCGTGAATATCTCCCAGATGACGATTTCCGCGATATTAACTGGAGAAGTTCCGCCCATCATCAACGCTTAATTACCACGGTCTATCAGGTTGAACGCCGGCAGGATGTGCTGCTTTGCCTGGATACGGCCCGCATGATGGCCAATCCCATCGGCAAATGCACCATGCTCGATTACGCCATCGATGCGGCGATCATGCTGGGGCATGTGGTGGTGCGTCAGAACGATCAGGTTGGTGCCGTGACGTTTCGCGATTCGGTAACCTCGTTCGTCCAGCCGTCCGGTACAACTTCAGCCATGCAGCGCGTGATCGACGCGCTGGCCGATTGCCGCCCGGCTCCGGTTTTTCCGTCATACGCAGCGATGGCATCGGCGATTCGGACCCGCCAGAACAGACGCTGCATGATCTTTCTCTTCACCGATCTCAACGATCCGCAGTTGGCGGAAAATCTGTGGGAAGCCGCGGGCGCATTACGATACAGGCATCTCTTGACGGTTGTGTCATTACGCGATCCACTTCTGGACCGCATCGCCGGAGGTCCAACACGGACACAGGCACGGTTTTTTCAGTCCATGGCCGCACGTAAACTGGCCATGGAACGAGACGGGCGCAAACGCAAACTCGCCATGGCGGGAGCCACACTCATCGAATCCGACGCGGACACACTGGGGATAAGAACCATCAATGCCTATCTGGCCATAAAATCCCGCCAGGTGGTATGACGGAGACCGCATTGACGGCTTCGCAGCGACCGCCAGGCCGGGGCGCATCGTTGGCTTGGACATATTTTTTTCATAGCGCACAGGTCCACCGGTATCGCAAGTCGGGGCACAATATTTTCCGATCTACCGCTGCCGGATTGTCGGGCCTGTGACAGATTCTGCAAGGCCTTCATGGCACTGATCCTTGGCTTTCTAACTCTGCCGTTACCAGCACCATCAGCCAAATCCATACTCCAATCCAGATCGGCATCGCATATATCCGCCGCAGCCACAAAACAAATTCCCCATTCCCCGTTGCTCGTTGTTCGTTACTCGTTACTCGTTACTCGTTACTCGTTGCTCGTTGCTCGTTGCTCGTTGGTAGTTGGTAGTTGGTAGTTGGTAGTTGGTAGTTGGTAGTTGGTAGTTGGTAGTTGGTAGTTGCCCCTCGTATCCGCGTCATCCGCGCTATCCGCGGTTCATCTTATCCCACCGGGAAGCCAGTCGCATTCGCCATCGCAGATACCCGCCGCACCCACAACACAAATGTCAATTCCTAAGCTATGCCAAGTCCCGTTCTAAAGTTGTCACATCATTGTTTCCCGGCGAGCCGGGGTAAAGCTCCTCCGCGGAGAGCGCGGATGCAGTGCATTGAGCACCGAGCATTTGGCATTGAGCATCTGGATTTTGGAACATGAATCTTGACTTGCCAAACCCGCCTGCCGCTTAAAGCACTCGCTATACAACTTTATAACCCGTGTACACATGCCACAACTCCTCATATTTCCGATGTCACAAGTGACAACTTATATCAGGACGAGACAGATTTGATCGTTGATCGTTGATCGCTGATCGTTGTTCGTTGTTCGTTGTTCGTTGGCAGTTGGCAGTTGCCCCTCGTATCCGCCTCATCCGCGCTATCCGCGGTCCATGCAACAAGACTTCCAGGTAAGCTCGGGCATCGGATCGAGGTTCCAGTTCTTGCAATGCGATTTCCACCACCAGGAAGCCAACTCACATCACCACTGATTACACAGATTTAACGGATAACGTGCGAACCATTTCCCCTGAGAAACCTTTCTCGTATCCACGTCATCCTGTCAGGAGGCTAATCCGATTCGCCATCGCAGATACCCGCCGCACCCAAAAATCAGTTTGCCCGTTGCTCGTTGCTCGTTGCTTCCCGGCGCGCCGGGATTCGTTGTTCGTTGAGCGTGACTCATTGGCTATTTTCTCATGGTGTCCGCAACCGATCGCATGGATGTTGCAGAAGCGGTCACAGAGCCCGGGTTGTCGGACCGGCCGACAGAAGGGTCGATAGTCTTCAGATATTGGTTATAATTACAAAGCATTGAAAACAGGTGTTGAAGTATGGCAGATACCAAAAGAGATTTTTACCATGTGCTCGGGGTGGGTAAAACCGCGACGGCGGATCATATAAAATCCGCGTATCGTAAGTTGGCTCGCAAATTTCATCCCGATTTAAACAAAAATGACAAAACGGCGGAAGCCAAATTCAAAGAGGTTCAGGAAGCCTACGATATTTTAAGCGACACGAAAAAGCGGCAGGCGTATGATCAGTTTGGCCATGCCGGTGTCAGCAGCGCCGCCGCCGCGGAAGCGGCCGCGGCCGCGGCCGCTTCGGGTTCCCCGCGCGACGGGTCCGGATTTCGCTATTCCCGGCGCACGCCGGGGGGAGCGACCGTGGATTTCGGCGATGTGGATATCGATGACCTTTTTGCATCAATTGGCGCACGGAGACGGAAAGGCCGCCACAGTTCGGCCGCATCGCCATTTGCCGCGGAGGCCACAGATGTCCCGGAATCCGCGGGAACCGATATTGTGCATCATGTGACGCTGAGCTTTGAACATGCGGCCCGCGGAACAACGTTGGATTTACGCTTTGATGCGACGAATCGGGCTTTTTCCGAGACTATCAGCGTGAAAATTCCCCCCGGTGTGGACGAAGGCTCGAAAGTTCGCGTGCGCGGCAAAGGCCAACCGTCGATGATGGGCAGCAGCCGGGGTGATCTTGTAATTATTACGCATATCGACGCCCATCCTTACTTCACACGGTCAGGTCATGACGTGACATTGGAACTGCCGCTAACGGCCTCGGAAGCCGCTGCGGGAACGACCGTGCGCGTTCCCACACTCGATGGCCCCGTTGAATTAAGAATACCGCCCGGAATCAACTCGGGGAAAAAACTGCGAATCAGGGAACGGGGTATCCCCCGGCGGGATGGAACCAAGGGCGATCAGTTATGCCGAATTCTCGTGGTATTGCCCGACGGACTGACTGATTCGGAAAAAGCGGCCTTGGCTGAAATCGATAAAGCGCATCATTTTGATGCGCGAAGTGCCGTGCCATGGAAATTTTCCGGCACAACACAATCCCGGTGAATAGCCGGACCGGGCGTGACCATGCGCCGAATGGCCGATGTCCGGCAGCCGGGAAAAAGTCATGTGGAGTTGGGCAGGAACAAACATGGGAGCGAAGTTGAACCTGATACGATGCCGTTTGGGCATTATCACAACAGTGATGTCGGCGGAGTTTCTCCGCGCGGTGGCCGCGACGGGGGCCGCGGCGCAGACCCGACCGGAATCTTCCGTGATAAAATCCGCGCGCACGGTATCAAGCCTGGTACAAACGCTTATCCTTGCCGTTTTTCTGCTGCTGCTTTTTATTTTTATGGTCAGTCTGCTGGTGGCGGTACGGCGAATCATGCTGGCGCGGCGCAGGGAGGGGCATGAAAAAACGGCACATATTGACGCATGGACAATTGCCGGCCAGCGCATGAAAACCGATACGGAGGATAAAAGCGATGACGATTCACACGAGCAATCCCGGTAGTATCAGAAGCTGATTACCAGCCGGGGAAAACGTGTGCCCAGAGTGTGATTATTTTCCGGCGGGCGGTGGCGAAGCAGCAATGACCGGCGGTGCGGATTTAGCCTGCTTACTGGATTCCATGGCCGCCTGCACTTCAAGAATATGCAATTCCATATCCTTCTCCAGGCTGGTCCATGTTTTTATCTTCCCGGTATTGATATCGTCGGTGGTTTGATTAAGCGCCGCTGCCAGGAGGTTCAGTTGCCTGGCCCGATGCTTGATTGTCGCCGTCCCCATAGCATGAGGGTGC
>JAJZJL010000011.1 GCA_021810145.1 Planctomycetota bacterium
CGGCGCCGGCAATAACATGTTCGGCGAAGGTTTCATAGACCAGTCCTTCCGGTGCCGCCCAGAGGCCGTCCAGCAGACGCTTTCGCCGCACGCCGGAAAGGCGATCCAGCGTGGCGCGATAGGTCTGCCCGGCAACGGTGTACTGGCCCGAATGGCGATCAAAGAAAATCGGATTGTCTTCATGCCTGCTGTTAAGCCGGTGCATAAGACCCGCATTGGCCCGCACATTGAGCCAATGGCCCGGATGCGACGGATTGCACTCCGCGACCGCCTGCTGGTACGGCATCACACCGTGCCGCAGACGGGTGAGAAGCTTTTCCCAATCGGAAAGCGTTAATTCCGTCGCCTCGCACGCCAGAATCATATCGTATTCACTGGACATCACCCGATCGGCATTATCCAGTCCGCCCAGTACCAGTTCCGAGCCATTTTCCAGCATATATCCCGTGCGCCGGCCGCGCGTTGCGCCTCGGCAGATCGGATGTCCCGCCGGCAATACTTTTTCCTCCAGCGTTACCAGCGCGGATTGCGTAAGACTCACCCGTGTTTTCCGTGCCAGCAGACACCGCATGGAGCTGTATTTCTGCATACACAGAAACATCTTTTCCAGCGCGGCCCGGGTTTTGCCCGTACCCGCCGGACCGGCCAGCAGCACTTCCCGGTCATGCGCATAAAACAATTTCTCCGCAGCGCCCAGCGGCTCATACGGCAGAGCGTCAATCGCGGCAGATGCCGCTGACAGAGTTTTTTTCCGTCTGCTCATACATCCTCAATGCGCACATTTTGATAGGTTTTTACCGGCTCGGTGCCGCCGGCTTCGCCGGTTGAATCAGACTGGCCCAGATAATGTTTGCCCAGAAATTGCAGCAGGCGCACATCGCCTTCTTCCAGTGTGGCGAGTTGAATCTGCTTTTTCCGCAGACCGATGCGCATGGATGCCCGGCCGCGCTTCAACTGTTTGCCAAACCGGGCGCGAATGCCGGCCACCGATAATTCCAGGTAATCGGCAATTTCACCATCCGTGGCACCGGTATACGCCAGAGACGCAATGTGCTCCGCGGCTTCCGGATCGCTCAGAAAGCCTTCGCCGCGCAACATCCGCGCCGCCGCAGGTCTATGAATTGCCTGTTCACCGTTGGCGGCTGCTGTTTCCGGGGCCGGATTTTCCATTTTCTTTGTCATCTATTAAGACCATGTTGTCGGCCACGCGCTGTTTCGCCAATGAGCCACCACGGCTTGTTTTCCCGCGGTTACCACGGCGTTATACCGGCTTGCGCATTTGTCCAGCCTGCAGGCGCTGACTTTCACCGTTGAACCCATAAACATATACAAACGAACAGATGCGCCGCACATGTCCAGCGCCGGCATTGACACCGCGCTGTTTCAATCCGGCCGAACCGTTGGAACAGGTAACCGCTTTGAGCTTCCACTTTCCACTGGCCTGACATGAACGGATCATTGCCGGGTGCGAGCTTATCAGGCTTAAGCGCCGGCAATTGCCCCGGCGGGCGGCGATTTGAGCAACGGCATCCCGGAACTTTCCCCCTATTCCAATGCCCTGGTAATCCGGCAGCACCACAATGCGGGAAAAGCGTTTGTATCCGGCGAAACCCGCCACCTGTGTTATGCCGGCAAACGCAATGGGAATGTTGTCCAGCAAACCGCAGTAATAATCACCGCCCGGAAGTTGGGCGCTTAAATAATGATGACGTTCAAAACTTCGCCATACTTTTCGACCGCAGCGGCGGATTTCAATGTGCAACCGCGGCCGCTGAAGACACCCCCGCGCAAGGGTCTGCGTGGCCATATCCACAATCCAATCCGGGCACAGCCACTGTGCAATATCATAATGGCAGCTCACGGCCACAAAGCGCTTTTTAACCACTCCGGACCGGATGCTTCGAGCTACGGCCGCTGATCCAACCTGGGCCACGGTTCGATCCACCACGGACGTGAATTCATCCATAACCGCAACATTGTTATCCCGTGACAGCAGCAGACGCGCCAGATCGGCGCGGAACTTTTCTCCGTTGCTTAAAACATGATATGGCCGCAGCCACGCCGGCGGTGAACTCAACCCGACCGCGGAAAGCATTTGCGTAATACTGCGGATGTCCGCATCACCGAAGCCATCAATAATGGCCGCATCCGGCGGCCAGGCGGCGGATTTATCAATTGCGGCAGCGCCGTAAACATGCCGGGCAATGCTGGTTTTTCCGCTTCCACTGGGACCGACAATCAAACCGATCCGCCAATGTTCCTGCAGGGTCGGAACCTCAACCGCAAAACATTGTTTAGCGCCAAGGCCGGCCGGCAGATCAAACATTCCCCGCACCTGCTGCACGCGGAAACTTTCGTTAACGGGACAGGACACGGCACATTGCACAAGCATGTTGGCAAACTCCCCGGACGTGATGAGGATCTCTCAGGTGGAAGGCCGCAATGCGTTGCGGACAATGGGCGAAATCGGACTTCCAATGGTGGATTGTTTCCGCGCACTAAATGGTCAGGACCCGGCACTTTCGCCCTTCCTGCGTGAGGCGCTCGTACAGCTCGCGCTGGTCCGTTTCATCGTGACATTCCACGGCCACTTCAAAAACTTCCCGCAACGGAACTTCATCGCCGGTATCCGCAGACACCTGACTCATATCGGCGGTAAGGCCGGCCATTTCTTCGGGTGTAAATCCGGCGGCAAGTTGCAGGTGGGCATCCAGGGCGGCAAGTTGACTGGCCAGCGCGGGGGAATCCCACTGCGCTAATTCGGCCGTGCGATTGTCCGCAATGGCGTAGGCGACAGCATCACCGCCGGCAAGCGTGGTTTTTATTATCCAAATGTTTTGCCAGCCCAGGGCCTTGGCCGCGGCCCAGGTTCCATTGCCCGCGCGAATGATGTCAGTGGAATCAACGACAATGGGCTTCTGTTGGCCGAAGCGTTTTAAACTGGCCTTGATGGCCTCCAGGTTATTTTCCGGGTGCCGGCGGACATTGGCCGGGTCGGGGGTAAGCGAATCAATCGGAACCAGTACGGCCGGTGGAATATCATTTATCATGCGGCTGTTGTAGGCTCGCTAATAAGCAGATAACCGAGGGAATGCGTGCCGATGACCATCGGCACATCCGGGAAAGCGGCATGCGTTGCGCTTGCCACGCCTGGCCCCGAAATGTCCTGGGTGTCACTGGTTAGCCACAGGGCTGAAATAACTTCCCCAAACCCAGTGCGTCGCAGGACACGCGCAGCACCATCTCCCGCACATAGCCGCTGGCTTTGCCGGCGGTGGAATATTCGATGAAAGCTCAAACCGGGGAGTTATTTCGGTCCCGCCGCTTACGGGTGAATCCCCGCCGCCTTGCGGGCCGCCGCCAGAACCGGTCCATAATGCGGCTCGTGCGCAATGTTCGGAACCAGTTGGACATAGACAATTTCTCCCGTTTTCCCAACGACCACCACCTGGCGTGCCAGCAGCCCGTTTTGTTTCATCAACACACCATACGCCTTGGCAAAACAATGAAAGCGGTAATCCGAGACGGTCATGATATGTTTTATGCCTTTATCGCCGCACCATCGCTTCTGGGCAAACGGCAGATCCATGCTGATGGTGATAATTCCGACGCTTTTACCCAGTGTTGACGCCACTAAATTAAAATGTCGTGTTTCCAGACTGCACACCGGTGTGTCCAATGATGGTACCGATGAGAGTATCCACACTTTCCCGTGCCCGGGGTGGAAATGAAATACCGTCATGTTATTGGCGACAGCCTTAAATGTCGGCGCTTTTTCACCCACTTTCGCCGGATGCCCCAGCAGCGTGATCGGCTGACCGTTAAGTGTTACCAGCCCGGTTCGCTGCTGCGGCGAAACCGCGCAACCGCCGATGAACAGAAAAGATAAAGCCAACGCCGCAAGGATCGATATTCCTGGCAACTTCATAATAGAATACTCCTGAAACGTTACCTGCCCGTTAATGCGACATTATAGTCACACATCAGGTAAATACCGAATAATATTTTCGGTTCGGCCACAGGCGAAAGCGCATCGGCCCACCGCAACGGCAGTGAAAATGCCCCGCGGCAACAGGTTACAGCGGCGGATTGCCGGGCAAATCCCGGACTTTTTCGCGCGATCTGAAGAGCCGGAGTTTGGGCCAGGGGCGGCGATTATGGCGTTCCAGGTTTTTTCAGCATTTCCGGAAACATCGAGCGCAACTTTTCCACTTTGGGTTGCGCCACGCAGGCGATGTAGGGTTGCTGTGGATTCAGTGCGGCATAATCCTGATGATAATCCTCCGCGGGATAAAAAGCTTCCAGCGGTTCAAGCGTGGTAACAATGGCATCGGGAAAAATGCCCGCTGCATCAAGCTTCTGGATATAGGCGTCTGCAACATCATGCTGTTGCCGGCTGCTGTAAAAAATCGCGGACCGATATTGCGTGCCGACATCGTTACCCTGCCGATTTAATTCCGTGGGATGATGCGCGACGGTGAAAAATATTTTCAGTAACTGCCCCAGCGTCAGCACGGCGGAATCAAAGGTTATCTTTACCGCTTCGGCGTGGCCCGTGCGGCCTGTGCACACCGCCCGGTAATTGGCGGTATCAGCCGCACCGCCGGCATAACCGGAAACCACTTCCCGCACCCCCCGCAACTGCCGATACACCGCCTCCACGCACCAGAAACACCCGCCGGAGAGAACCACGGATTGCAGTTCCGGCGTTGCTGGAATATCAACAGGTGAATCTGGAATATCGCCGGCTTTCATATATCTGCTTCCTGGAAGTTACAGTTCAACAGTGGGTATTCTATGCGCGAAACCGACAAGAAAGCTACACCAGAGATTCGTACCCGTTCATCCCATACCGCAAACGCCGGTAACGCCATGGAAAAAAGGCTAACACGGTTCCAAGTAGGCCGCATGGTTTTGCTCACCGCGCGCTCAAGTATCAGCAGCCACCTCATCTTTGGCGTCGCCATCACTGAACCGCAATGGCACAGAACATAAAACGTGGTAACACGAATCGCCAATTGAAAATCGCGTGCTGCAGGCTACCCTGACAACCGCATCGGAGGAATGTTCAGGACAGATTCTTTAGCCTCGAACAGCCTCCGGGAGGGTCCAATTTTCCGTGACGAGTGGCGGAATCATACCGGCGGCGACATTTTGGATTGCCTGCATCCGATCATTTGTTACCAGCACCATTCCATGGGCGATGGCCTGTGCACAAAGCCAGAGATCATTTTCTTGAATCTGCAATGCTATCGCTTGGACAGGATCAATCAATTGCTCGGGGCGCATTTTTGGCTTGCGCTTCTCGCCAGGGGCGTATTTATCGAACAAAAGCTTCCGTAATTCGCCGTAAGCGGCGGCGGCATCCTCTGACACCTCAAGCCGAAATGGCAGCTGCTTTCGAACAAAGCTTGTGTATGCCTCTTGTGCGTCGGGGAGAGGAACACGAGCCACCCGATGTCCAAATTCTATTTCACCGAGCGTTACAACGGATACTACAAGTTTGGGGACGTCGGCTGATGAAGCGGTACGCTTGCGAAGTGCGTTAATATTCCCAACGACGGCATCGTGCTGGAGACATTGGGGGTCATACCAATAGCGAATTGTCTGGGTGTCGAGGATAAAATCACGCAATTACTCATCTCCTCCAAATGCGGTTGTGGCAGCACGGAGCGCAGTGCATACGACTGGGTCAATCGGGCCGGGCTTTGTTCCGAAACGTTCCGGCGTTGAATTGCGATACGTGCTTGAGATGTATTTATAAAGTGGCATCAGAGACTCAAAGTCGGCGGGAAAATAATTGCCAAATACGCATGCGGTTCCGCGTCGCTCGTGACCGTTGAAAAAGTCCAGCAGCTCTCGCTCAAGTCGCATTGGAAGTCTATACAGGCGCAGAACGGCCGCGTCGAGGGTAAGGAGTGCCTCACGAACTTCCGACTCACCTGAAGTGAACGTGCGTTCTTGTGGCGGCGAATCAAAGAGCGACTGCTGTGTGGCCGCATGTTCGTGGCCCCTGCGATTCTCGGCCACCAGAGTCAAAGCAATTTCCCGATAGCGCTCCGCCAGGCCCACAACTTCTCGGATGTCTTTTCCGCTGGCTTGGGGAATCGGAATTTCACTGATAAATCGCTCGTAATTGTGCCGGCGCATTGTTCGGCTCGCCACATAGGCACTCGCGACTGGCGAATTCAGGATGGCCCATAGATATAGAGGATTAACGTCCCGTGAAGTTGGACGGATGATGACGAAATTATTCTTAGCCGGCCTACCTTGAACGTCGAGAACCGCTTTGATGCGCCAGGGTGATCGCGAGCTCCTGCCCATGTTGACGAGTACTTGTGGCTTACCGGTTGGCATTCCCATATACGCGTTATTGATCAACTTGTTGTCGAGCGAAATACCGACCTCCGGCGGTGTCTCGAAAATCATCTGACCTTGGCGCATGCGCGAATATCCGACTACATATCCGGCGGTAGCCTTGTCAATAACGGCAGGATTACCTCCACGCGCGGCTTCTCCCTTAAATTCAATACCACGACCGATCTTCGCAACTTCGCCGAGGTGTTTGTTGTTCGCGAGCGATTTCCACACCTCACCCAGCATTGGCACAGTCAATTCGGAGCCGCTATTTTCCGAAAGGCGACTCTGGTAAACCTCGATTTCATGCGTAACGGCGTAACGTTCTTGGAAGGCTTTGATGCCTTGCTCACCGACGGTGCGGAGGCGGACACGGTTATCACCTTTGTGCCGACGTCGCATTAACCGCCGACCGAGAATGATGGCCGTCTCTATTTCCGCAAACTCGAAGACCTTGCCGGGAAATAGGCAAACTTCGGCAATTTCAAAATTGGCCAACAGTTCTTCACGTAATGTTTTTGCTTCCGGTCCATTGACAACGCTCTGCGGTACAAGCACACCGAAAATGCCACCCGGGGGCAACTTACTAAGTGTCCGACGCAGCAATTCGACCGCTTTTTTATGGGTGACGGGATGCCCCGCCGACTCGCATCGCCTTTTGCCATCTGTGTCGAACGATTCGTAGGGAGGATTGCTTAGTAGAATGCGGCACTTCGCAGCTTCGCGCATGAGCACATCTGATGCGAACATATCACCGGAACGCAAGTCCCACCCGTTGGGGTGAGGAATGTCCGCCAATGTTAGCGAGAGCCGGGCAATTTCCCGCGCGAAATCGTCGATTTCAGTGCCATGGAGGTGTTCTCGCAAGTACGCATGAATCTCCATACCCGCATGGTCCTGCGTTTCCATCCGCAGGAGCCGCATCGCGGATAAAAGGAACGGTGCGTGCCCACACCCCGGCTCAAATACGTGCCGGTCCCCAGCGGGTATCTCGCAGATCCAGTCGTATAGATGCCAGACAATATAGTCCACGAGCCAAGGAGGTGTGGCGTGTATTCCCAACTTTTCTCGAAGCAACGGCGTAACCAGCGTGTGCTCGTAAACATAGGCCAAAGTCTCAGGGGAGACAACGCCAAAGCTGCTCTCACGGCTTAACTGCGCCGCTGCGGAGCTCAGAGCCGTTGGCCACCTGCCGCTGAGAAGCGCCGCAGTTTGTCCGTCGCTGTAATGTCGCGCTACCGCCGCAAGAACTCGGACCGGGTCCGTTAGATCCAAGGTTTTGAACCCTGGGACGCCCTTGTCCTTGAGTATTTTTCCAGCCAGCATCCGAAATACAGCAGTGAATACATCCCGAATCGTCGCGGGGCCGGGATTACCCTGACCAAGTCCCTTCAATGCCGCACGGGTCATTGCCTCCACCAGATCATGGAGTTTCTTGCCGGCCTCTTCACGCAGTAGCGGCAGAAAGCCGGCATCGACAAAATCTAATTGATTCGATTTATCCACACGCGCGATTGTTTTGCCTCGGTATATGCTTCCGGGACCCAGTTGCTCCCTATGGTCGCGGACAAGGGCCGTGAATTCGTTAACCGGTTTTGACGCATAGCAAGTGGGTGCACCGTCGTGCTGCATCCACCAATCGACAATTTTGCCATTATGCACCCATACCACAGGCGAACCCAGGTTGCGGCACGACCGCGCTGCGAATTCTGGGTTTCCGTTGCCATCCACAACAGCGATACACGCCGAGTCAAAATCCAAAGGCTCAGAGGCAAACCCGGCGAGAGGAATTGTTATTGGATCAAGACGGTAATCCAACCGTAGCAGCGAGCCGGTGTAGCCGCACTCTTCCAAGAGCGGTCTAAGGCGCGACGCTGAATCGTAGGATGGTGGCACGGCGGCACATTCCTCCATGAATATGAGACATCGGGCGTTTTATGGCACTCTGTCCCGCTCGCCCGCCCGAAGCGAAATTATACCGCGTTTGCGACTGCTCGGCGAGGAGTTTGTCTAATTCCCCGAAAAACCGATGAGCCTTGTGGTGATCCGAAAGTCGCAGCCCAGTACGTTGCGCACACCCGCCGGAGCGTTCTATTCTGCTGTTAACGGGTCGGCGAAACCGGCGCGGAATCATGGTTCGCCCCGAGGTGGTCACCGCAGCAGTGCTCGCAGGATGTCGAGGTCGCGAGTGTCCTGAAAGTTATTGCTGATCCAGGCCAAACGCACTGTGCACAGCGCGCAGGGCGTTTTCGGCATCAGCGCGGCTTACCAGACAACTGATGCGGATTTCGCTGGTGCTGATATTTTGAATGTTGATTTTCTGATCCGCCAGCGCCTTGAACATCGTACCGGCAACTCCGGTGGCCTGCTTCATTCCCACGCCCACCACCGATACCTTGGCCATATCCTTTTCATACCTGGCCGATCCGCCGAGTTCGGCCAGCAGCTTCTCGGTTACCGGCTTAAGATCCGCAACATCACCATGTTCCACCGTGAAGCTGATGTTCGCTGTGCCGTCATCCAGCACGTTCTGGATAATATCATCAACGACAATATTGGCCTGCGCAATGGCTGTGAATATCCTCGCCACAATGCCCGGACGGTCGGGAATATTCTTCAGCGCCACACGCATAAGGTCTTTTTTCAATGCACAACCTGAAACGGCAATTTCTTCCATGGCCTTGGTCTCCGCGACGATCCAGGTTCCCGGGCGGTCATGGCCGCTGTTTCGGACGTGGATCGGAACATTATATTTCTTGGCAAATTCCACCGCCCGCGTCTGCAATACGCCTGCGCCTACGCTGGAAAGTTCCATCATTTCATCATAACTGATGTAGTCAATCTTTCGCGCTTTGGGCACAATACGCGGGTCCGCGGTGTATACACCATCGACATCGGTGTAGTTTTCGCAAACCTCGGCTTTCAGCACCGCGCCCAGCGCCACCAGTGAAGCATTGCTGCCGCCGCGGCCCAGCGTGGTAATATCGCCGTGTTCCGTAATGCCCTGAAAGCCGGCCACAATCACGATTTTCCCGGCATTAAGCTCGGTGATAATCCGGCGTTTATCAATTTCCCGTATGCGCGCCTTGCTGTGGACCGTATCGGTAATCAGTCCGATCTGCCCGCCGGTAAAGCTGATGGCCTCATGTCCCTGGGCGTGAATGGCCATGGCAATCAGGGCGATGGTGACCTGCTCACCGGTGGCCAGAAGCTGATCCATCTCCCGTTTCGGAGGATTGGGCGAAACCTGCCGGGCCAGGTCAATAAGCTCGTCGGTGGTATGCCCCATGGCCGAAACCACCACCACCACCTGATGCCCGGCGTTCTTTGCGGCAATGACTTTGCGCGCCGCATTGTGAATTTTTTCGGCCGTGGCCACCGAAGTGCCACCAAATTTCTGAACTACTATACCCATGCTCGTTTTCTCACGCGTTTGCAAACCCGCCAATGTAATCACTATCGCCCAAAAACGCAAAAAAAAGAGCGTATCCTAAAACAATCGCAGAGCAATCACATTTCCCCGCACCGGGACCGAACTTAAATTTCAAATCTCAAATTTCAGATCTCAAATTTCAAATCTCAAATTCCAGGTTCTAAATTCCATCCTCGCGCCGGGAAAGAACTTAAATTTCAAATCTCAAATCTCAAATCTCAAATTTCAGATCTCAGATCTCAAATTCTAGATTCTGAACACTCAACGCTGTATACCCAATCCCCCTTATCTTCCGGTGGCCGTGGCTACAGCGGGGGCAGTTGGATTTGACCGGCATGACCGGCGGTCGCGAGATATCGGGAACCGCGGGCACTGTCTGGCGAACGACACACGGTTTTTGTTTTGACATTTTTTACAAGGGCATACCATGAAAGTTAAATTTCTCAAGGACTATCTCGGGCAGAAAAAAGATTCGGTTATCGATCTGCCGGAAGATCAGGCCAAATCCGCGGTTGAGGCCGCCGTGGCCGAGGCGGTAACCGCGGATATCAAGGATCTGGATGAGGCGGTGGCGGGAATTCAAAAATCCATGACCGAGCAGTTGGAGGCCGCAGCGCAAAAAATCACCACCCGCGTGATTGATCAGGTGTCACGCGGACTTAAAGGCGTAAAGCCCACGCTGGTCATCGGTCCGGATCGGGAAGATCTGGACCCCACCGGCGGTTTTAAAAATCTCGGCGAATTTGCCCAGTCCGTACGGCGGCATTTCACCCATAAAGGCAGTGACGAACGCATCAAACGCATGATTGCCAAAGCGGACGGCATGGATGAAACCGCCCTGGCGGACGGCGGAGCGCTGGTTCCCACGGAATATGCCAATCAATTGTATCGCGATGTGCTGGCGGAATCGGTACTGTTTGATAAGGCCAGAAAATATCCCATTAACATCGGCAATTCGCTGTTTATCCCGGTGCGGCAGATTTCAACATTGGGACAGACCAGTGCGGCCGCAGGTTCTCTGGGTAGTTGGCTTAACAGCGACGGCGTGGGCATTGCGCCGCAGAAACCGGTTTACAACCGCGTGCAGATGACGCTTAACCGCTGGGGCACACTGCTGCCGGTAACCGACGAATTGCTGCAGGATAACAACGTGGCTCTGTCGAATTTCATTTTTGATGAAGGCGGCATCGCCCTGGCCTGGGATTTGAACCAGGCCTTTATCACCGGTGCCGGCGCGGTATCCGCACAACCGCAGGGAATTCTCAACAGTCAGGCGCTGGTAACCGTTCCGGCGGATGTCAATCAGCCGGGGTTCACCATCAGTTACAGCAACCTGGTGAACATGAAGAGCCGGCTTTGGACCATTCGCCCCGGTGATACCGGAAATGTGGTTTGGATTGCCCACCCGGATGCCGAAGCGCAATTTGAGCAACTCAAGGATGCGGCCGGGCGCAATTTGTATTTTGCCGCCGGCACCATTCAGCAATCACCGCAGGCGCGGCTCTTCGGCATTCCAGTGGTGTACAGCTTCCACTGCTCGGCTTTGGGAAACTCCGGTGATGTCATTCTGGCGGATCTGAATCAGTACCTGGTGTCAACGAAAGTCGGCGGAGGTATTGAAGCGGCCATGTCCATGCACCTTTACTTTGATGCCGCCGAAGTGGCTTATCGCATCATCTACCGCGTGGACGGCAAAACCGCCAGAAATGCGCCACTGGTGGTGCCCAACAGCGCCAACAACCGCAGCGGCTTTGTCACACTGGCGGCGCGAACCAACCTTGTTTCGTAATTGAGCCAGCCGGCGGCGGGGACAGGCACTTTATGCAATCCGGCTGCCTGTTTCCCGCCGCCTTTTTTTCGGGAATATCAGATGCTTGTGCCGTGGAATAACCCGCCGCTGTTCATTGCCCAGAACGCGGGCAGGCTTGGCGGCATTGAAACGTGGCTGCCGATATTTGCCACCGCGTCGGTGATTGTCGGGCCGTTAATGGGGTGGCTTATCGGCCACGAGCGCCGCATCAGCCGCACGGAACAGGCCCTGGTGGAGGGTGTGCGGCGGATGGATGCGGCCGACCGTGATTCGGCGGCCCGGCACCAGCGGCTGGAAACCAAGCAGGATGAGCAGTCCGCCAAGCTGGATCAACTTCTGGGTGAATTGCGGGAGATGGTTCATGTTAAAAAGCCTGGCTCGGCAATCCACTGACTGGTCTGCGATTATCGGTTTGGGAACGGCATTGTTCGGGTTTATCGCGGCGGCCTGGCAGGCCCGGCGGGCGCTGGGGCATAAGCGGGCGCGCGTCAAAACACACCGGCGAATGCGAATGTGGCGAAATCGTGCCCGCCGCGCCCGGATGCAGGCCGCCATCTGGAAAATTGTTGCCCGGCACCTTTAACGGTTTACTTTTTCATCTCATAAAAAGGAGTTTCAAATGAAGCATAATAAACGATCATTGCTTACGGCGGCGGCTGCTATTGCGGCATTGGCGGCCGGCGGATGTGCGGGAATTCAAACCGCCCATCTGGCGGCACCGCCGGATTTTTCCGCCGTTGAACATACCGCCGGAATCGCGAATATCGCCGCGGCTCGAACCGTGCGCGATTCTTTTGATTTGCTGCATCAGACGGTGCTGGAAGCACCCCGTGATGCGCGCATCGCAGCGCTGCGCCCGGCCGTAAATACCGTGGCACAGGATGCCCGGCAAACACATGCCGCCACCATGGCCGCGGTTGCGGCCGTTAAACCCGCGATGAAAGCCCAGGCGGTGTTTGTAAAATCCGCGCAGGCGGTGCAGGCGGGCGAATTGCATAATGCCGCGCGGTATCACGCCATTTCCCACTCGTTGAGTTATCGCCTCGGACGCTTCATCGTCGTTACGGTGTTTCTTCTCCTGGTTGCTGGGGGCCTTATCCTTTTCAGCGAGTCTGGCTGGGCCGGCATTCTTGCCGTGAAGTTTCCCATTCTCGCCGGGGCGCTGTTTAAGCCGCTGGAATATCTCGGCTCACTGCTGGGAAAACTTTGGGGATATGTTGAAGCCGGCGCAGAAACCCTGTGGCACGCGATTGCGCGCAACGTCATGCCCGCGGTTAAGGCCCGCTCGTGAACATTCGGCACAGCGGGCAGGCGGACCGGGCGCGGGGCAACAGTCCCGGCACCCGGTCCGCGGGTTGAAGACCATTGAAAGTTACACGGAATGACCGATGAATATTCTTGTTAAATGGCCTACGCGGGGTCGGGCGAATTTGTTTTTCCAGACTTTTGCGCAGTGGCGGGCATTGGAATCGCGGCGGCACCGCGTGGTGTATCTGATCGCCATTGATGCCGGCGATCCCGCTATGAACAACCCCGCGGTTCTTCAAAAACTGGAACAGACCGTTGATGTGATTTATCGCATCGGCCCCGCCGAGCGCAGTAAAATTGACGCCTGCAACAGCGATCTCTCCGAGGCCCCGGCTTTGATCGGCATGCAGCCCGATGTGCTGATTCTGGCCAGTGATGACATGATCCCGCAGGCGGAGCATTGGGATGATATCATCGCCGGTACCATGCGGCGGCAATTCCCGGCCATGGACGGAGCACTGCATTTTGACGATGGTTATATCGGTTCCAATCGGCTTATTACCTTGAGCATCATGGGGTGGAATTTATACCGCCGGTTTGGCTGGGTCTATCATCCGGCATACCGCTCAATGTTTTGCGACAACGAATTTACCGATGTGGTGCGGCACATCGGTAAATATCATTATGAATCGCGGGTGCTGTTCCGGCATTGTCATATCGGCCGCCGGCCCGATGCGCTGTTTATCCGCAATCAGCAATGGTGGGACGCCGACAAGCTTATGTATGAAGTGCGCAAGGCGGCCGGATTCGGATTAACTTTCCCCCGGTTAAGCATTCTGATTCCATCGCTGTACCGGCGCTGCGGCACGCTGACGGAACTGCTGCGGCAGCTCCATGAACAGATTTTCGCACTGGAGAATCCCTGGCACGTGGAGGTTCATGTCGCCCTGGACGGCGGTGAAAAGCCGGTGGGCGAAAAGCGCGATCAATTGCTGCGTCAGGCGCGGGGGCAATTTATCGCGTTTATTGATGATGACGACATGGTGGCCGGCAGTTATATTCAGGATATTCTCAATGCCATTGAGGCCGCACCGCAAAATGATTGCGTGGTATTTGCCGGGCGGCTGGAAGTGGATGGCGTTTATGCCGGTCCGTTTGATTATTCCATTGCCCACCGGAAATATTATCAGCGGGGAAACGCCTATTTCCGCACCCCCAATCATCTCTGCCCGGTGAAACGCGAATTGGCGCTGCAGGTAGGCTTCAAGGCGATCAACTGCGGCGAAGACACCGATTACGCCCGGCGACTTTATCCTTTGCTGAAATCCGAAACGTCCATATTCGATCCGGAGCAACCCGTGAACCGCAAGTGCCTCTATTTCTACCGCTTCAGCCCCACCGGCACCGCCACGCAACGAAAATAAGCCCATCCGCGGCCGGAGGGATCATCTGCCGCAAACGCAAAACCCGGATTGCGGTTGAATGTCGCATTGCGGCAAAGTGTTGCAGAACGCTGCGCCCGTCAATGCATCAGTTGAATTTGCCGGGCAAATCCGCAAGGGCGATTCACATAAGCGTAATCGATGCACTGACTGTGCGAATGTTGCAACTATTATTATTTCCTCGCGTTCGTGCCAATGATGGAGATGCAGCAAGCGTGGTGGAGCAAGTTTTGTGGAGTGTTCGGTATGAACGCGCAACGGGTTATCGGAGTGGTTTCGCTTCTGGCGTTGGGGAGTCTGATTGGTGGATGTGCTTCCGTGCAGGTTACGCCTGTATCAGTGGCGCAGGAGAGTGACCCGGCGATTGCCGGCGTGAGATTCTTTCAGCCCGAGCCCTACCTGCTGGTAACGCAACTGCCGGCGCGGCCCATGGGACCAATGCCTGGAATCATGCCCAAGTTGATGCCCGGGATGATGCCCGGAATGCAGCCGCGCATGGGACCGGGAATGGGACCCAATATGGGACAGCCAATGATCAAGCCGTCCGCTGGACGGTGGGACCGGCGGTCGCATGCCAAGGCGATGATGAGCAAACATCGTGGCCTTAAAAATATGAAACATCACAACGCGCCGGCTGATATGCCAAATGATGTCAGCCGGTACCACCGCGATATGACCGCCATGATGGACGGCCATAACTGGCACGGCCCCACGCAGCGGGGCCGTGCCATGGGCAAGGCCAAACCACCCATGCCCATGATGGCTCTTCGAATGCCGCCGCAACCACCGACATATGAATTGCAGATTATTTACTTGCCCGATTACAGTCATCCGTATGTTGCCAACATTCAAGGCGGCTTCGGCCGCAGCGCAAATTCTCTGATACTGGCCAACGGGTGGGAACTTCTGGGGATCAATGTAAAAGGACGAATCACGCAGGCCAAGCCGATTCGCGCTATTACCGCGGCTCCGGCGATGCCGCCACACCCGCGCATGATGATGCGCCGCACCAAGCCGGGAATGATGCCGAAAATGAATATGGCACCGGACCGAAGCGGCTGGCATAAGAAAGCGGGCGCTAAAGCGGTTCGTAACTGGCGTTCCAAGCCGGGTTGGAAACAGAGGCAAAATGTGACTGTGCACCCGATGATTATGCCGGGGCCGGCCGCGTTGGCATTGGGATTGCACCCGGGCTTGTACGCATTTGTATTTAATCCCAGAACCGGCAAACTCGAAGGACTCCGGCCGGTTCGCCTGCTGAAAGCCTACCATCAGCCGGACCGTTGGGGGATGATGTACACAAAACATCGGCCATGGAACAGCCCGTCCGAAAAACCGGGGGCCACACCGGCTGGAGATACAGGAAAATGATATCCTTGCGCGACGGGCCGCGAATTCCGCCGGATTAAGTACGCTATGGCGGAAAGGCCGGGGCCGGGATATGCTTAATGTTAATGAAGGTATGGAACTGGCTGAGATTGTTGGGCAGGGTGGACAATCTTGGTGCGCGGGGGGAAGCCCTGGCGGCAGAACACCTGCGCCGCGCATTGGATATGAAGATTCTCGCCCGCAACGTGCGTTGTCCCGGCGGCGAACTGGATATTATCGCACTGGATGACAACGATCTGGTTTTTGTGGAAGTCCGCACACGATCCAGCGAAGAATTCACCACGCCCGAAGCCACGGTAAGCAAGCAGAAAAAACAGTTTCTCATTCGCTCCGCCAACTGGTTCATGTGTCGCAAAAGGCTCACCCGCTGGAATCCGCGATTTGATATTGTCGCCATTGTCTGGCCCAAGGATGGCCAACCGACCATCCGGCACCACCGCAATGCATTTTACCTCCGGCAGAGAAAGCGGCGATAAGTGCAGTCCCGTTGCCGCAGCGCGCGTTAATAGACATGCCGGGAGTCCAAAAAAAAACGCGGAACTGGCACATCCTTCACCGGCGGCGGATATCCGCTTGCGGGGTTGCATGCGGCGGTAATACTCCGCTTGGTTGCCCGCATTTATGCTCGCAGATTGTGGTGTGGCGAATCTACCCTTGCCTTGCGGCCGCGGTTCGGATGCTTCCGGTGCGCTGTGACGATGCGCCGGCGTTGGGATGCGGCGGGTTTGGGTGCTTGGCGATTGACGTGAACTTGTGGACAATACCGGCTGTGCGCCGCGGGAGTTGAGACGTCAGCTTCGGCGCACCGGAACAGGTGAAAGGATGCCCGATGGCCACAGAACAGGATTTGGAAACACCACTGCAGGTTGCCGTTGTCGGCGCGGGCCGTATGGGTGGCCATCATGCCCGCATTTATGCATCGTTACCCGAAGCCCGGCTGGTGGGAATTGTGGATACCGATTTATCGCGCGCCGCCGCACTGGCACAAAATTATCAGTGCGATGCCTTCGGCTCGGTGGAAGAACTGCTGCGGGCGTTTCCAAAACTTAAAGCCACGAGTATTTCCACGCCCACTATTTATCATCGTGCCCTGGGCCAAACGCTGCTGAGCCGCCACGTTGACACCCTTATTGAAAAGCCGCTGGCACCCACGCCGGCGGATGCCGAGGCCCTGGTGGCTCTGGCACGGAAGCAGGCATGTATTCTGCAGGTGGGACATTCCGAACGCTTCAATCCGGTGGTTCGGGCATTGGGCCGGCACAGGCTCGAGCCGCGGTTTATTGAAATTCATCGCATCAGCCCGATGCGATTTCGCAGTGTGGATATCGGCGTGGTGCTGGATTTAATGATTCACGATATTGATATTGTGCATCATTTTGTCCATTCACCGGTGGCATCGATTGCCGCGGTGGGCGTGGCGGTTATCGGAAAACACGAAGATGTGGCCAACGCCCGGATTGTTTTTGCCAACGGCTGCGTGGCCAATATTACCGCCTCGCGCCTGGCGCTGAAAACCGAGCGCCGGATGCGATTATTCAGTCCTGATTCCTATGTGAGTGTGGATTACCAGAAAAAGGCCGGGGTGGTGATTACCAAAACCGCCAATCAGGCGCAACTGGATATTCTGCGGCAGAAACTGTCCGCGGAGGAAACGCCTGATCTGTCCAATCTGGACTACACTGAACTGGTGCATGTGGATCAGTTGGAAATCGATGACCAGGAACCGCTGAAACTGCAATTGCAGTCGTTTCTGCATGCGGTGCGCCACCGCACAGAGCCGGTGGTAACCGGTGAGGACGGTGCATTTGCGGTGGATGTTGCCACGCGGATTACTGCGGCGATCCGTGAGAGTCAATCGGCCGGTAACGGCCCCACGGCGGGATAATCCGGCGTGCCGCACCCCCGGCTTGGCCGGGCGCGGTTATAATCCATCCGCTTTGGTAAGTTGCGTGAGAACAGGACCCACTCCATGGTTGCCGTGGTTTTATATTTTCAAGTTCATCAGCCCTATCGCCTGCGGCGTTACAGCATTTTTGATTCTGATTCCGACTATTTTGACACGCAGTCCAACCGCCGCTACACGCGGGAAATAGCGCGTCGCAGCTATATTCCAGCCACCCGTGTGCTGCTGGAACTGGCGCGGCAATATGGCGCAGCGTTTCGGGTGGCCATGGGCGTAACCAGCACCGCGCTGGAACAATTTGCCGATGATGCGCCGGACGTGATCGCCCTGTTAAAGGAACTTTCGGCAACGGGGTGTGTGGAATTTCTCGGGGAAACGTCGCACCATAGTCTGGCGTGCCTTTATTCACCGGATGAATTTGCCGCACAGGCGCATCTGCACAGCCGGACCATTGAGCATTATTTCGGCCACCAGCCGAAGATTTTCCGTAACACCAATCTCATTTACTCCAATGAAGTTGCGCGGCTGGTGGCAGCGCTGAATTATCAGGCGGCCATTACCGAGGGTTGGGAAGGCGTTTTGGGTGATCGCAGTCCGGGGCATGTGTATAAGGCGGCGCGCGAGCCGTTGAAACTGCTGCTGCGGCACTATCGGTTAAGTGATGATTTATCGCTGCGCTTCTCGGCCCGGGATTGGGTCAACTGGCCGCTGATGGCGGATAAATACGCCCGGTGGTTGCATGGCACCGGAGCGGACGGGGAATACTGCCTGCTGGGCATGGATTATGAAACATTTGGCGAGCGTCACCCGGCCGCCAGCGGCATATTTGATTTCCTGCGGGCGCTGCCGCGCTGCGTGCTGGAAAATGCCGACCGGTTCAGCACGCCATCGGAAGTTATTGCGCAACATGAGCCGGTGGCGGAATTAAACGTTCCGCGGCATATCTGCTGGACCGATGTGCAGCGGGATTTATCGCCGTGGCTGGGCAATGCTATGCAGGCCAACGCGCTGCAGGAGCTGTATCGGCTGGAACAGCCCATCAAAGACTCCGCGGATCCCGCATTATTGGCCATCTGGCGGAAATTAAGTTCCAGCGATCACTTTCTCTACATGAACACGCGTTTTTTCGGAGATGTTAATACGCCAAGCTTCAGCATGTATGAATCGCCCTATGACGCCTATATGAATTATATGCAAGTGCTGGATGCGCTTGCGGCACGCGTACAGAGCTGATGGGGTACAACATTTTGCGCGGCGGCCAAACAGCGGAGGGTTTCCATTGGCAGTTGATCAGGATGGGTGAAATTGCGCGGATATCGCGGCGGCTTGGGATGTCACACGGTTAAGCATGCTGCGACGCCAGCCTCATGCGGCATGCCATCCGGATGCGGATTTGACCCAGGGCCGTTTCTTTCTGGAATCATAAATGGGTATAAATAAAGTAATGAATTTCTTCGCTACGGGCGATAAAAAGCTTGAATGCGACCGTTTTGATAGAGTGAGTTGACCAATGGCACGCAGAATTGCATCATCACGTTTCAAGAGCTTAGCCGTTGCCGCCATTGTGGCAGCGGCGCTTCTGCCGGGCATTGGCGCATATCAGATTCAGGCACAAACGGCGGCGACGGCAGGATCGGCAGCGATATCGGTGCGGGCCTCGGCTCTGCTGGCGAAGGGCCTCAAGGATTTGTCATCTGAACGCTATGCCGTGCGGCAACGTGCCACGAAAATTATCCAGACCGCACTGGGCATGCAGCTTCAGGCCATTGTCAACGCCGGCGGCCCGGAACAGGCAACGCGGTTGATTAAACTGCTGGATTTCAACATCAATCTGGATCGCTGGACCATGGCGGTTATCAAGTTGCCGCGGGAACAGCGCCTGGCCATGTTCAACTGGGGAATTAAACCGGCGGTATTGCCGCTGGTGGGAGCGGCCTTTGCGCGGCGCGCGAATGTGCGGGCATCATCGGCGGCAGGTCTGGCGAAACTGACCGGAAGCAACAGCAATTGGATACTGGAGCGATTACTGGGCGATCAGCGGCGCGTGGTGTATCTTTCAACCATGGCCGCACTGTGGAATCGCAAGCCCTCGGCCAAAATGGTGCAGATTGTATTTCATCGGGCAGTGGGTAATACGACCATGTACAGCGGTGCCACCACGCGACAGGTGGTGCATTTTAATGGTCAACCCATTTATATCATGCACTTTGTGAATTACTGGCAGCAGGCGCAGGACGGCCAATATGCGGCTGAACTACTGGAGCATTGGCATCCGGCCCATTTGAAATCCATGCTGGTGAACTTCACGGAAAAAATGGCGCGGCGGTCCGGAGCCAATGATATACTCCAGAATCCCAGCATGTTGCAGGGACGCAATTTTATTGCGCTGTTTTCGCAATATAAACCGCTGCTGGCCGCCCCGTATCTGCTGAATCTCATTTCCCGGCCGCAGACCAATCAAATTAACTTTGTATTTAACGGTCAGAGCGTCCACTGGGATAATCGTACCATTCCACTGTATCTGCTGGTATTGCTCTCCGGGCATAAGCCGCAGCATTATCATTTCTTCAAATCAGCGTTATATGGGGGCAGTTGGTTGTTCAATACCCAGGCGCAGGAAGAAACGACCATCAAAGCCATGCTGAAATTCTGGAAGCAGCGCGGCATAACACCGGTTCCGCCCATTCAACCGGGAGCCAGTAAACCGGCTGTCGGCCCACCGGGTGTGATTCATCCGCCGGGTCTGGTCATTCCACCGATTGCCATCCCCGCAGCCAGAATGCCCCTGCGCATTCAATCGGGTCCTGTAAAAAAATAAATCAATCACGCAACGGCGGCAAAAAAATAGCCGGTGGTTGCGTGGGAGACAACCACCGGCGTTCGTGGGGGAGAAGGAAGGAACTTTGACACGGGAAGCCGTGGGAAACTTCTCCGTGACAATCAACTATACGCCTGGCTGTTGAGACTGGTTCAAATTTCTTAAATTTTTTCTTAAGAATTTGTAAATCCGTGATTTTCATAGTCTTACAACCATGCAACGACTTTTGGAGGTCAACTGTGGTCACGCCCGGAAGCCTCCCGCCCATGTCCGCCGGCTCTTCCGCGCCGGGCCGCCGCAAGCAGGGTCAAATTGTGCTCCGCAGCCAACTTTCGAGCCGGGTCCCGGGCGGCAAGGATAAAATAGTGCTCGGCAATATCCAATCGCTGAAGTCCGGCATAACATATACCAAGGCTCAGGCAGGTTTCACCGGCCAGAATTGCCGCATCGAACGACGGGGTATGCTGGTACGAGCCGGCGGCCGCCAGTTGTAGAATGTGTTCCAGCGCAGCCACGGCCTCCTCCATGCGGCCGCTTTTGAATTTCCAGTTGGCCCGCCGCCAGATCAGCGGCGGCCAGAGCGGATACCAGTTGGCGGCCCGTTCCAGAAGCTCTTCGACGGATTCTCCGGAATCAAATTCTCCGCGAATTTGCCGAACCAGAATCGAATCAAGCAGTTCGGCGACCGGTGGCTCCGGTGGCGGACGGTCCGGCGAAGAAAACGGGCTAGTGGACCCACTGCCGGAGACGCTGCAGTTGTGGGTGATCGTGAAAGTCCCGGCGCACCGCGGGCGATGGTGCGTTGGCTATTCGGTGACGAGTTGGGCGTTCAGGACACGCGAGCGGGAGGGTTATGGTATGGAAGCGGACAGTTATTGCCCGCGTGCGTATGGCTGGATTGATCTTCGTGGCAAGCCAAGCCGTTGCTGGTGGATACTGGCGGCAGCAAATCAACCGCAATATCAATGTCGAGCAAGAGCAATTTCAATTTCTCCCCCGCGCCTGCGCCTGTCACCGAAGTTGACGGGCGTATTGGGAGGAATCCGCAATATCTGCGCGGCCTTTCCACAATCCGATCAAGTCGGATTCAAGAAGCTTTTTTTCCAGTCATCGGAGGCTTGCTTTCCACGAAAATAAACAATGGCATGTCCCTCGGTAGGTAAACCGGTTCGCCAAGTATTATGGTCTTGCCGTCAAAATGCCAACATGGCCGGGATCAGCCGCGCCGGCTTCCAGTTGTCTGAGTTCATGAAGGATCAAAAGATTGACATATCCGCCGATTACGGTATTATCGCATGATCAAGTTATTGATAGTTTCGGGCTGAATTTCGGGAGCTACGCGACCGTCAGCCCAAAAAAAGAGATTCAGGATGATAAAGAAAGCAATGTAGCCTATGAATGTGGATGACATTGGGGCTTTAATCCACCAGGGCGCGGGGCCGCGCGACATACGCGGGTATTTCCGGACAAAACACGACGCTTTGCAATTTTATGCGAACACGCAGGCCTCACGGTTTACACCGAAGTCGGGTGGAAAATGTTGCATCTGCCAAGATTGCGCCGCGCTTGATGTTAATTACAATTGGAAGGCATTCTTCCGGCCTCGCTGGTCACCAAGAATTTTTGACATCGCGCTTCTGCTGATAGGAGTGCTCCGAACCACTTTCACGATGGATGTTATAGAATTCACGACCACGCACGGATTTTGCTTGGACTGTTGGAAAGTGGCGAGCCTGAAGCTACGGCTCGCTCTAATTTTGGATTTCCTTGGAAAACTTCTTTCCATCTTTGGGTTATTTATGACGCTCTTCGGTGCGGCTGGAACAATTTACTACGGTTCGGTCGGCTCCCGTTTCGGGCTGCTCACGTTTGTAGTCCAATGTCTGGTGACGGGAATTGCATTACTCGCGGTTGGATGTGCCGCCATCTGGGGAACAGGACGCCTCCGCATTCCTGAATCGATCCGTGGAATAGCGAAATCACCATTTCAATACTGGGGAGCCCGAAGGGCAAAGTAGACCGTGCGGAGGAGAATGCTCAGGCGTGCCGGCGGGATCGCAGTGCCGGATGCGGACAGTTATTGTCCGGGGAGGAAAATGTCACGCGGAGACGCGGTGGAGAGCGTCGTCCAGGCGTGGCATTCCCTGTCACCGGCTCAGCCGGGGTCCACTATTGTGGATCCCAATATATCCACATTTCCGGCATCCGGGGTCTGCACACTGATACCGACCTGTCCGTTGATGAGCTTACACAAACCTGAAAGCATGTGTTGCTTCCATAGTTGCGGATATAAGCCCAGATCGCGCACCTCATGAAGCAGGTGAAATACACCGCGAACATCAGCAAAGCTCATGCTTTCGGACTTTGCCATAGCCGACTCCCCGTAGAATCATTCTCACGCTCACAGACTTCGCCAAACACGTCAATACGTGCACGAACTTCACGAACGACGGTTTCAAAGAATTTTGTCAAGCTGCAAAATCGGTTATCAGTTTACCCCGATTTGTCGCGAAAAGTCAAGATTTGTGCGGCAACGGTTGGCCGCCTGGGCCTGTGACCGCTTTTGCTGATCCGCATCATGGGTTATCACCGTGATCGCGACATTGTCAGAGTGGGGTGATTACAGGGTCTGATCAATAGATGCAGTATGGGTCCGTATTGTCGGTATTGGCCAGCATTAGCAGTAGACGGGGAACCTGTCCTGGCGCAGGGGTAAACCTCTGCTCGTTGTTCCCCGGCGCGCCGGGGTTCGTTGATGGTTGCCCCCACTTCCGCCACGGGCAAATAATGGCAGGCTTATTGCCATCAACTACCGCAGGTTGCTGCTGTCACGCGCTCCGAGATTGCGGTAAATTTCCAGTGTGACTTCGGAATTATTGAGCGTATAAAAATGGATGCCCCGCACGCTGTGATCCAGCAATCCGCGGCATTGTTCGGTGGCCCATAGTACCCCTACGCGGCGCACAGCGTCGGCATCGCCGTTGCAGCGATTGATGGAGCGAATTAATTTGGCCGGATAGTGGGCACCCAGGGCCGTTTCCGCCATGCGCTTCATGGAATTCAAGCTGGTGACGGGCATAATGCCCGCGAGAATGGGAACATGGATGCCCGCGAGTTCGCAGCGTTCCCGGAAATCAAAAAAATCGTGGTTGTCAAAAAACAACTGCGTGACAATATAATCCGCGCCGGCATCCACCTTGGCCTTGAGATAATCCATTTCCAGCAGCCGGTTGGGTGTCCCGGGATGGCCTTCCGGAAAGCCCGCAACGCCGATGCCAAAACCGCGTTTGTCACCGTGCGAACCGCTGTGATTAAAAGCGCGGATAAACGACACCAGATCGGCCGCATGATGGAAATCATCAATGGAGCGATCATATCCCGGCAGATCACGCGGGGCATCACCGCCAAGCGCCAGAATATTGCTGACTCCGGCGGCGGCGTAACGGTTGAGAATCTCACGGATATCCGCCTGTTTGTGGCATATACACGTCAGGTGGGGAACGGGGTCCAGCGATGTTTCCTGTTTAATGCGCATGACCAGCGCATGCGTGCGGTCGCGCGTGGAGCCACCGGCTCCGTAGGTTACCGATACAAAGGATGGCTTAAGCGATTCCAGACGGGTGATGTGTTCAAACAGCGCCTGCGCCCCGGCATCGCTTTTTGGGGGAAAGAACTCAAAGGAAAAGGTGGTTTTGTCCCGCGTCAGAATATCAGCAATGTGCATTTGTATCCATCCTTTCATCCGGATAGACAGATAATAGCCTGATCATCCATGGAAAGCAACAGGCCGCGAGCTTTCCTCCGGGAACCATGGCAAATGTAGCACAACTGCCCGCAGTTCCGCGATTTATCACAATAGAAGCGCCCATGCATTCTGGACTTGGACAAGCTCAAACGCGGCGGAAATTGTGTCGGCCCGGCCTGAAGCTGTCACATTATTGGTCATTGATATTTGCACTTGCCCGCCCCGCTTCTGGCTGTCGTTCGGATGCGGCAACGCGGCGGGGATATCAGTTGGTTGAGGACTGCTCCCCTGGCCGGGTCCATTCCCCAAGCCGCAATCGCAGAAACTGCTGACCCCGTGGGTCTCGGATTCGGTCTCCGGCTGCGCCGGTCCATCGGCCGATATATTTTTCGTTAAAGATCCGCAGGGCGGTGTTAATGTCTTTATTCCTGGCGGTTGGCTTAAAGCTGCTGAGACAACCGTTGACCTGCCCGCGGAATGACGTATTGCCTTCGAAGAGCCACCTGCCAAGCTCCGAAAGAATTTGGGCCCGGCTTTTGGAATTGCCGATGGATGCGGGCAGCGCCTGAATAAAGAGGCAAGCTTGGGTGGGCGAGTCAATGACGGACGCAACGACGGTTTCTCCGGACCGGTTTGCCTCCTGAAAAGTACCTCCGGCAGCCTCGCGAGCATGCCCCAACAGCGTTCGGGCCTTCTCATGGTGCACCGTCAGAGTCGTCGACCAAATCCATGCTATTTTGTCCCCTTTAAAACTCACCACGGCGGCATTGATAAGGCCAAGCGGTTGCGCCAACTCGGCAATCCGACATGCGACCATTACCGGGGATACATTTGCCTTATTGGCAAGCTTTCGGATCGTCGCGGCATCGACGGGTGGCGCGGTGACAATCCGCTGTATTTCCTCCTTGGGTAACAACATTTCCGCCGCCAAACGGTCGGCAGCCTTTTCCTCACCTTCATTCGATCCGAAGAAATCGGCGTCAGATCGCACCTCGGAATTGCTTCCCAAAAGCAGATGCGATAATTCGTGTGCAAGCGTAAAGCGCTGGCGCACAGATGGCATTGTGCTATTGATCGTAATCCGGGCAACGTTGTTATTGCGTATGCACCAGCCCGCACAGCCGGTTAATGTTTTAGAACAGATCTCAACACCAATACGGGCGGCAACCGCCTCCGGCCCTTCCGGGAAGTTTTCCTTCGCGATGACCAGCGCCTCTAACAAATCCATCATGGCTGTTATCGATTCTTGAGCGGCCGAATTCCCAGCACGGAGTTGATATCGGCCAGCAGGGTCTGCTTGGTTGGGGTATCCAGATCAGTCAGCTTGATGCCTCTGAATTTCAGTGCCACGGAAGGGTGCAGTTCCAGCAGTGAGTGAATGTGGTTTGCCAGCGGATCGCCAGGGAATGGAGCTTTCCTTGGTGAAGACTTAAGGAACTCTTCGGCCACCTTGGAATCGCCGATAAGGTAAGGCTCTTGTTCCTGCCTGGGTATTGTCGAATGCGTTTTCATTGGACCAATCCTTCTTGCTGCAGCCACTTGCACGCTGGCCCCGGCCGCAACTCCATTTTAATGATTTTACCCCCCGGCTCGGTGGAATGCGAATCAAATCCACGGTTCCTGTAGAATTGGATTGTCCGTTCCATCGGCGTTGCCCTGAGCACAACACGGCCGCCCAAACCACGAATATAGCTGTCCGCTACCGCTCGCAGCAGCAGCGCAGAGCCAACACCCCGATATCCGAGATTTCCAGGGACCAAGCCACGGCTCGACGGCGCAGCAGCCAATAGCATGACCTCATTGGCTGGATCCGTGGGGTTAAAAAATGATGTTGCACCAGTCCGATAAAGCATGGCGCCGCAAACCTCTTCGGCACCATCAATTTTCACCCCAATGCAAATAAAATCCTGGCTCTCGGCCGCTTTTGCGGCAACCATCGCCCACGGCCAATGCCTATCTTCAGGGAGATTTTACTGTGATATCGTGTCAAGATGATTCCACCAGACGCAGTCAATGCAGGCGCGTGCCAGCCTGGGCGTCAATTCAATTATTTTCGCCCGTACCGTTCTTTCAGACGAGACGTCCAGCAGCGTGATAATATCTGGTAACAACGCCATGCGTTCGCCTGTTGACTACTCCAGCAGGCTGCGGAGTATCGTCGGCCACCCCCAAAACGTCAACACCTTTCGGCCGCCAACTCCGCAACCATCAACAGCGGCATAAGAAATGATCGACCTGTTGGTGGCAAGCGGCTTTGAAAACCAGTGTTTCGCGAACTCAAGCCCATAAAAATTCAGAGGCGTAATCCTGCAAAGATGCACATAAAACAGGAACCCGATATGCGTTGCTGTTTCGAATACTGACTTTGGCGATATCGCAGGAGTTGCCGCAGAATCGATCTTTCAGAGAACTATTGCATCTCCGGCGCACGCCGGGGTGTCATAAACGATTTGGGACAATCAAAGTTTGCCAGATTTGATCGTCAGCGGTTGTTGTCTTGCTGATGCCATGGAATCACATATTGCGGCCCCGTGGATATGCGGATGTTCAGACCTGTTGGACCGGCCTGAACGCGCATCTGCCTTGTGCCCAGATCATTAACCAGACGATATGCACCCGGGGGAACCGGCAGGATTGCATGGCTCATCCCCGGCTTGGATTTTACCGTGCTCCATATTACCCACCTCCGCCGATGGCCATTCGCAAAGGCCAGCAGATACTCGTTGGGTACCGGCAACTTCAGCCGCTTATCAAAATGAAAACCCTGAAGCAATCGGCATAATGTGTGACAGGCAAGATACGCCTGCTTGGGTTTATAAACCTGAGGGTGTCCCGGGTAATAACCATAATGGACCAGACCGAAATTGCTCTCCCGTGCTCTCGGATTCGGGCCGTCGTCATGCCAGTCATAATACATGGAAATCGGAATATGCTGATACAAATTAATCAGAAGCTCGCGCACCGCATACCGCGCCTGCCGCCCGGGATGACCGGGATACCACGCACTGCTGTAACCCCACTCTCCGGATAACACCGGAATATGCCGCCCCGCCGGTTCATAGCGCGAGATCAGCCGGCGTATGGCCGCATAGTGCGGGATAACGCCCTCCGGCCCGACGTTGGACCGGTTGTAACCGATGTAAGGGTGCACGCTGACCGCGTTCCAGTAACGCAGCACGCCGGCTTTGAAACAAGTCTTCAAAAAGCCAAGATTAAGGACCCCGGAGAGAGCCGGCCCTACATAGATTGCACGCGGGTTGACACGGCGAATGGCCCTGCCGACCGCCACGGCCAGTTGTGCATAGGCCCTGGCATCCGGCCTTGGCTTCCAGAAGCCTCCATTGGGTTCGTTCCAGAGTTCCCAGATCACACCCTGACCTTTGAAGTGCCGTACCGCCGCGGCCACCCATCGGCAAAACGCCCGGCGTGCCGCGGGGCTCGTGGGAGGAAGCATATGGTTATAAAGCGGATTGCCGTAATCCAAAATCAGATAAGCTCTGATATGATATGCTTTCAACCGCCTCAGCAGATGATCATACGCTCCAAACGTATAAATTCCCTTGTGTTTTTCCGTATCCGCCCAGAGAAAATCCATGCGGACCCATTTGAATCCCGCCGCCGCGAGCATGCGCATTTCGCCGGGGCGCGGCGAAGTAAAGTGAATATTCACACCGAGGCCGGCGGGAATGACCGGACCTGGAATCGTACCGGCGTTTACACTCGGCACGGCGAGGAACATCAAACAGCTATAGAGAATAATAAATCGGAAAAGGCCCATGGCATCTCCAAATCCGGTGACGGCCGATGTAACGCTCTACCCCGGCCAGACATTGAAATGAATTGCCCGGGGACGTCCGCCTGCGGATGTTTATCATGATACTTCATGGAACCGCTGTCAAATAACGTCAATGGAGCCAATCACGTGGATCACGTGGCGGGTTTTTGCCGCCATAGCGGCCTGTTATTTCCATCTGTACAGCGGAAATGGATTCTCAGGTGCTCAACTGAAGAACAATTCCGTGGGCGCTTTGGAATTTATTATGCGCCCGTCGGCAAGCAGTCGCCTACCGCGGTACACCGGAAGCTTTTGGGATTTCTCACAAACGCTCACGTGGGCGGTGAATCCCGTAATTGGAAAGTTTCCGTTGGTAAGCGTATCATTTCTTAGTAGGTCGCTTGCCGCAGCAAGGAAGACTCCGCGAAGTTGCAGCAGCGATCGATCAGACCGGGCGACCAGCTAAAGGCCGGACTGCGGATGGCCGATAAGGTGACTGTTTGAGCCTAAAAGTTCCGAGAAGTCTGGTGCCTTTATTTCGGCGGTTGCAATGGCCACAATCGGCCCTACGCGAGCGGAGGAGCGGCAGTCGATCCGAGCGGACGGCAAATGGCCAAATAAGAACTTTGCACTCCCACCCGCAGTACGTAGCGGTGCGGAAGCTCCGCGTTGGCCAGTTGCCAGATACACGTTTATAAGCGATTATCTCCGCGTGTTATTAAGTGTCAGAGAGGTAAGGAACCGATGAACGCCGATATACTCAAACGGATTGTGCGTGCCATTGCCGACGGTTCCCAAGGCGACCTTGACCAACTCGCCCGTAAAATCGTTGACGCCGAACGCCAAACCGGACACGGAAAGCTCGCCGACCAGCTGCAAGCGATCCTTAGCCACCCGCGCAGACGCAAGCCCGCTACCCCGGCTGCCATCGGCGACGGCCGCGGCCTCAAGGAACTCCCGCTCAGCCGACGGCATGGCGAGTCCCTCGCCGAGATCATCCCGCGAGAATCGCTGGAGCATTACATGGTGCTTCCTCCCGACACCGAGGCCCGATTCGCTCGCATTGAATGCGAGTTCGCGGCCAGGGAGCGGCTCGGCGTCTATGGCTTACGTCCCCGCAAGACCATCTTGTTGTATGGACCACCAGGATGCGGCAAGTCATTGGGGGCCAAACGACTGGCATGGAATACTGGCCTCCCACTGATGAAAGTGCGGTTTGACACCTTGATTTCATCGTACTTCGGCGAATCGGCCGCGAATTTGCGGTCCGTTTTCACCGCCGCGAAAGAGCACACGTATGTACTGCTGATTGACGAATGCGACTTCATCGCTCGTTCACGGCTCAACACCAAGGACATCGGGGAAGCATCCCGCATCGTTAATTCCCTGCTGCAATTGATGGAGGAATATGACGCCCCCGGCTTACTTGTCGCAACCACCAACGTCGAATCCTCCCTGGACCCGGCCATCTTCCGCCGTTTCGATGATGTTTTTCACGTCCCGTTGCCAGGGCCGACAGAAGTCGAGAAACTTTTACGCACGACGCTTTCGGCTGTGCAAGTGGCGGAACCACTCAATTGGACAATGCTGGTCGAGCAGCTAACGGGTGCATCGGCTGCGATGGTCGTTAAAGCCGCTCAAGATGCAGCCAAAGCGGCCGTACTCCACGGCCCCAAGATAATCACGGAAGACCTATTGCGGCAGGCGATTATTGAACAGCGAAGGCACGATGAACAGCCGAGGGGAGTCTAGCCAATGCCTGGCGCGCACAATTTTGAGCATCTTCTTTTGCTCCTACGTTATCAGGGCAGAGCACGTCTCCACGGGGGAAGCGCCACCTCCCCGCAAACCCTAGCAAACAGGAATGCGCGGCAAGCCCACAGTGCGGCGCTGCGGGCCGCTGGACAATCGTTAACGGGCAACTGGCAGGTGCGGAAGGCACAACGACGGGGCCAGAACCTTCCCGTTATTCCCGAAGGCATCCCGATCCTTCTTCAGGTTGATCCGAGCCTCGATCTTGATGTCTTACGTGACATGTACGACTTTGAGCTTGTCGCGGAGCAAGAAGAAGGCTACGTCATCGTAGCGTCGGAGGATATCCAACTCGGCCCGTTCCTCCAGATGGTTCAGGGATTTGCCGTTCAGGTTCGTGGTTCCGCAACCGTGGCGCAAGTACATAGGCTCTTTGACGACCCGAACCAGACGGATCGCCTTCGTCGCATCCTCTCCGAACGGCTCTTTAATACCTGGCCGACCATTGACGACAATCAAGCTTACGTCGTTGACATAGGCATCGGTTGCGCGGGCACACAAGAAATCCCGCCCTATCCGAAGAGAGGCAAGCGCGACACGGACGCTGATTGGGCCAACAAGGAAAGCGTATGGTCGCAGACCCGTGCCCAGGCGTATGACGCTTGGGAGCAAATCAGGATCAGCCGAGAGAATGGGGTTAAGGCGTTTGCCGAGTTCTACCACGCGGAAATCATGCACATCATTGACGGCCAGCCTTATGACGCTGCCGTCTTGTCCGATAGCTTCACGATCCGCATCAAGATCAACGGGAAGGGCCTCAAGGATTTCATCCTCAATTACGCATACATCTTTGAGGTTGTGGAACCGGAAGATATTGTGCTCCCCCAGCGTGCTGGAGAAGCAGGCGCTCAACCCGCACAAATGGCAGCACCAACACCCCCGGACGCAAATGCGCCAGCGGTTTGCGTGATCGACAGCGGGATTCAAGAGGGGCACGTTCTATTGCAGCCCGCCATCGACCATGCTACCTCACACTGTTTCCTGCCGGGCAAAACGGCCAACGATATTGGCGACTTTGTCTCCCCAGCGGGCCACGGGACACGGATAGCAGGTGCCGTTCTATACGGAGAAACGGTAGCGAAGGACGGTGCGCCACAGCTTCCCTTCTGGATTCAAAATGCCCGTGTCCTTGACGAGCATAATCGCATGCCCGTTGAATTGTTCCCGCCAGCAGCGGTTCGCGCCGCTGTTGAGCGTTTTCATCACGGGCCGCGTCACACGCGCATTTTCAACCATTCCATTAACGCCGACGGCTATTCCCGGACCCGCTATATGTCCTCATGGGCGGCGGAAATCGACTCGCTTTGTGCCGCGTATGACCTGCTGGTGATACAGAGTACTGGTAACCTTCAAGTGACCGGCACGCCTCCCTATTTGGGGTTCAAGGATCACCTTGCCGCTGGACGCACTTACCCCGCGTATTTATCCGAACCCTCATCCCGCATCGCCAATCCGGGTCAGAGTTTGCAGGCCCTTACGGTAGGTTCGGTTGCTTACGGGTCGTTGGAAAACGGAGGTTGGCAGACCTTCGCCAAAGCACCGGGGCACCCGTCTGCGTTTTCACGTTCCGGCCTTGCCATCTGGAGCATCATCAAACCAGAAGTTGTCGAGTACGGTGGTGACGCCATCCATTCAGGTGCCCCCAACCCGGATATCCAAATCGGCGGCCGCATTCCGGCGGCTTGTCCTGAGTTAGTCCGTTCCACCATGTTCCCGCCGGGTCCCGCGCATGACCGCGACCAGGCTGGCACATCCTTCGCCGCTCCCAAAGTCACGCGTATTGCCGCCCAGTTACAACGATTGTTTCCCGACGAACCCGCATTGCTGTATCGCGCCCTGGTGGTTCAGTCCGCCCGCTGGCCGACTTGGGCCGAATCAATACTTGCCGAGCTTCGCTCCCCGAATATCCGACAGAACCCCGCACTGAGGGAGCAGCGGCTTGAAGAGGCTACCCGCGTCATTCACTGCATCGGCTACGGCCTGCCCGACGAAACCCGCGCCACGGTCAATGACGACCATCGCACGACCCTCATTACCAGCGGTGAATCGTCAATCCGGGCACGCGAGTGCCACATCTACCAGGTACCGATACCAGCGGAAATGCGGCGTCAAGCCGATGAATACGATATCCGCATCGACATTACGTTGTCTTATGTGGCCAAACCTCGAAGAACGCGCCGCCATCTGCGGCGGTATCTTTCCACATGGGTTGATTGGAAGACCAGCAAGTTAGGAGAAAGTCTCAATAATTTTCGGGTAAGGGCGATGAAAGAGGAAGAGGATGCCGACGCTGCTGCCGCCGGAGCAACCCTTCCGTGGACCCTTCACGAAAAATCACGGGATGGCCTCATCCACGATACCAAACGCAACTCCGGCACAGTTCAAAAGGACTGGGCCATTGTGAAGTCTAATACTCTCCCAGACCATTTTTGTATCGCGGTTGTTGGACATCAGGGCTGGAGCCACGATCCTGATTCCACGGCCCGTTACGCGATGGCCGTCACCTTTGAGATTCTCGGCAAGGAGATTGCGATCTACGATCCGCTCCGCGTGGCCGTGCAAGAATTGCAGACGGAGGTCGGGGTCGAGGCGGAAGCGGAAGTGGACGTGAATGTTGAGTGACACCTGCTTTGCGGAGAGGAACCGTGCATTGTCCGGCTCCCGGACAGTATCAAGCAACCCCGCCTCCAGCGAATCGCGGAAATTCATGTTGCCTGCGCCGTGCGTGGCACCCTCAGTATGCGCTTGCCGATCTCTCAGGCCATTTGCTTCAGACGCTCATCGCCAACGACCGATTCGGGGGGGAATACCGCACCGGCAATCCTGCATGCGTGCGCAAAAATACACGGGAACATCGCCGGTTTAGGGCATTCTTGGGCTGACGGACCGTGGGGTTTCTTTAAGCGGAGGCAGGCCAGTTCGCAATGGCCGAATTCGGCTGAGAGTCGCCGCATGCGTGAAACCGCAATTCAGCGGTGCTTCAGGACGCCCCGCTACATCGACCGGCTCCGTTCGAGCGTCAGGAAGCGCCTGCTGGTGCGGGCGGCACATGCGCCCGTCGGCAACCTTTATTGATTTTGTGCGTTATATCCACAGGTCTATTGTTTTTTGTCATGGAGCTGTAACGTTGACCGCGCCTGCGCATGCTGACGATATTCAACCGCTGGAATGTAATCATGATACGATTTTTCCGGTTGAGCCGGCGCATGCCGGCCGATCCGCTGTGGCGGGGTTGCTGCTGGCGGTTTTTCTGGTTCTTTACGCTTTGTTTCTGCATGGCTTTTATGAACCCGCGCACCCCGGCGTGGACCAGAACGGCTACATGGTAACCGCGCGGCTCTTGAGTCAACACGGGCGGCTTTATTTCAAACCGCACAATCCGCTGCAATTTGCCGGCAGAATGATGGTACTTACCCCTGATGGCAAAATTTTTGCCAAATATCCGCCGGGCGTCGGATTGCTCGGTGCAATCGCCCGCATTATTTATCGCCCGTCGGCGATGTATCTGGTGGATCCCATCTGTACCGTTATGGCCTTATTTTTTGCCTATCTTCTGTTTCGTTCATTGCTGGATCCTTTTATGGCCATGATCGGTGTGATCTGGCTGGCTCTCAATCCGGTAACGCTGACCTATGCCGACGACGCCAATTCTCACGGTGCGGCCCTTGGATTTACGGTATTGGGATTCTGGGCGCTGTTAAGCTGGTGGCGCAAAGGCGGATTGTGGCGCGGAATCATTGCGGGATTCGCACTGGGATTCTGTTGCAGCATCCGATACACCGAATTTCTCTGGTGCCTGCCGCTGCTGGCGGTGGTTGTTCTGGCGGTGCGGGGACAGCAGCGATCCTGGCGGCAGGGTCTAACGGTGCTGGTTGCGTTTGCCCTGCCGGTGGGAATACTGGCACTTATCAACTGGGCCTCTTTCGGTGCGCCGTGGCGCACCGGCTACTGGTTCTGCAGGGAACAGACCGGTTTTGCATGGAATTACTTCATCGGCAATCCAACCGGGATGCCACCGCGGCAGGGCAACTGGCAAACCATGCTGGAACAGATGGAGAATCTTGGCTTATTTCTCCTTTTCCCCCTGGCGCTGGCCGGGCTGATTCGATTGTTCTGGACCAGCCGCAAGCTGGCACTGGTTATTGCGCTGTGGGTGGTTCCCAGCGCCATGGTTTACCTGTTTTATTACTGGGCGCCGGCCAATGATTTTACTACCGCTTATCTCCGCTTTTTTCTGGATATATTCCCGGCCCTGATTATGGTGGCATTATGGCTGCTGGCCCGGGCGGCGGGCCCCAACGCCGCGGCCCGCGCACTGATTGTGGGCTTTCTTACGGTTATCAGCGTTGGGTACAGCGCCTACACCATCACACCGCAATTGTTGAACGCAAAAAATGTGAAGCTTCAACTCCTTGCCGCCCGGCAGGAACTGCGGCAACGCCTGAAACCCGGCAGCGTGGTATTTGCCGATGAGCAGATGTGCAATTATCTCAACAGTGTTGGTGGATACCGGCTTTATTCCGCATCGATCTTTTCACCGCAGGCGTTTGTACAGTTTAACCATGTCGCGGATCACTCCGGCCCCATGGGATTTCAGAAAGCCCGCGCCGAACAATACGCCCGCCTGCTGGGCCGCAGAACCGCTGATGGCCAATGGCAGGCGCGTCCGCTGGCGCAAATTCACGGCATAGAATTGCGGCTCATGCGACAGGCCTGGAAGAAGCATCGGAAAGTTGCATTCCTGATTCCCACCAATCAGATCTGGCCGCTGGTGCCCCATGAACCGGGGGTAAATATCCGCAAAGTCGCGGTGATTAATCCCCTTGCCATGCCCACATGGAACACCACACAATGGATGGGAGGCAATCGGCTGGCCAATCCGCGGCTGGCGCAGCGTTTACAGCAGATTCGCCTGAATTTGCAACGCCGCAGTCAACGATCGCTGCTGGTGTTATCGCGCCAGAAGCATCCGCGCACCGGTGCCCAGGCAATGCGGACCGTCAGTGCCAGGCCGTACTTCATGCGGTAATCACGGCACTATTCCACAGGCCATGGCATCGATTGCCACCCCTGCTGATCACGCTTGCCGCCTGGATAGTATTCAAGACATCCCCATTTTTTCATCAGCTTGACTTTGTTAGAAGAACGGCGAAGTAATCGACCGGTTTTCACCAAGAGGCGGAAGAGATCGGTCGAGGTTTAAGATCCTGGGCGGCGCGAGACTTTTCACCACAACGACACAAAGACACAAAGAAACGATAACAGTAAATGATCAGTGTTTACAGTAATTGTCAGTATATGCAGTATTGGTCAGTAGATTCAGTATTCGTCAGTGGATCCAGTATTGATCAGTATATTCAGTGTTGGTCAGTATTATCAGTACCTGTCCCATGTGTCGTTGCTCGTTGCTCGTTGTTCGTTGCTCGCCGAGTCGCCCTCCGCTTCCTCCTTGTGAAACAAAAAGGCCTTCCAGCCCCAAGGCCTAATGCCACGAAGAAGTCCTTGTCCACAGATTGCCGGGATTAATCAGCTTGGGTGCATTGAGCACTGGGCATTTAGCATCTTGCAATAGGGGTTTGCACCACAACGGCACGTTAACAGTATTGGCCGGTATTGATCAGCATTGGTCAGTATATGCAGTATTGGACAGTATTTTCAGTACCTGTCCCCGCGTGCCGGGAATAACTGCTCGTTGCTCGCTGGTCGTTGCTCGCCGAGTCGCCCTCTGCTCCCTCCTTGTGAACAAAAACGTTTTTCACCACAACGACACAAAGACACGAAGGGGGTTAGGGGTTAGGAGTTAGGAGTTAGGAGCTATCCTCAGTGGTTCCAGGCTCGCCGGGAATCAATGATCAAATTGGCTGGAAGCGCTGCGATTCTAATGTCTTCCAGGTTCCAGGTTCCGGGTTTCAGGTTCCATCCCGATGTGCCGGGACATGTGCCATTCAGTAATCGCTGTTCCGTAACACCCTCCCCCCACCTCGGCTTCCTCCTTGTGAACACAAAACGTTTTTCACCACAAAGGCATGGAAACAGTATGGGTCAGTATTAGCAGTATTAGTCAGTATCTTCAGTAAGCATCGTTGCTTGGAATCCTCCGTCCACCTCTGTTTCCTCCTTGTGAATAAAAAATTCTTTAACCACAACGGCATGAGGGCAGTAATGGTCAGTATTAGCAGTATTGGTCAGTATTTTCAGTAAGCATCGTTGCTTGAGATCCTCCGGCCATCTCCGCTTCCTCCTTGTGAATAAAAACGTTTTTCACCACAACGGCACGAGGACAGTATGGGTCAGTATCGATCAGTATTAGCAGTATTAGCAGTATTAGTCAGTATTGGTCAGTGTATTCAGTATATTCAGAACGTGCCCCGGGAGCTGGGATTATTGATCATTGACCGTTGGTCATTGAGGTGCCCTCCGCTTCCTCCTTGTGAATAAAAGCGTCTTTAACCACAACGGCATGGAAACAGTGTTGGTCAGTGTTCAGTATTGATCAGTATTGAACAGTATGTTCAGTATTGGTCAGTATCTTCAGTAAGCATCGTTGCTTGGAATCCTCCGTCCACCTCCCCTTCCTCCTTGTGAATAAAAACGTCTTTAACCGCAGCGATGCGATTACTGTAATTGGTCAGTATGTACAGTATTGAACAGTATGTTTAGTAATGGTCAGTATTTTCAGTGCCTGTCCCGGCGAGCCGGTTCACCGGCTAAACTTCCAGATTCCCCGACCGGTGATTACGAAATTCCATGCGCTCTACTTTCTACTGACTACCTTCCAAATTCTCGGCGAAGCCGCGCCGGGACAGGTTCTGTATTCTTTCCCCCACCATTGATCATTGACGAAGATTCCAGATTCCATCCCTCCGCGCGCTGCAGGGCTAATGCCGCAGGGGGCTGCCGTTGTGTTCTCGTGGGGCGGCGTGCGCGGCTTCCACGCGCGAGGTCGGCCAGATCGAAACGGTGCCCTGGGAATCCAGAAGCGAGGCCAGATCACACGTTGGAACGGTGGAGGTCAGACACGTTAAAAATTCTTTGGCCCCCAGACGCGTAATCAGCAGGGTCCAGGCTTCCGTGTTATGTTCATGTCCGCAATGGCCATAAATATTCAGGGCTTTGGCGACCCCATGGTGCTGAAAGGGCGTAAGCAACAGTTCGCTGTCTTCATGGCCCAAGGCCCGGTCGCGCAATACCGGTTTGAATACCTGGGCGATATATTTTTCCAGATCACGCAGGTGATGGGCATGATGGATATTATCATCGAAATGCTTCGGATTCAGTACGGCAAAGCACTCCTCGCGCGTCATGGTGGGCAGGTAACTTAACGACGCTTCCACCTGGTGCCGCAACTGTTCCTGCCAGTGCTGATACGATTCGGCCATGATATGCGCTTCATTCTGTTCGTTGAAGCGGCCGCAATGCGGGCAGCGGATCTTGGGCGGTTTGAAAATAAAAGGCAAAAGCGGCTTTTTGATGTGCGTATGATCCAGTGCTCCCGCGCATGACGGGCACATGAACAGAATCGGCGATTTTTTCTCCGGAGGTTTCATGTCCGGCTCCTTTTTTCGATCAGGCCGCAAGGCCGGCGGGCAAGCTGAATGATTGCCCTTCTCCCTGTTCCCTGATTTTCTGATAAATCTGAAACTTTTTTCTTCACATCTCCATCACACAACGATTTCGGAACCGCAGCATCACATTATTAATCAATCTGCCACCCGGAAAAGTGTGAACCGGAAACGGGTTCATACCGGGCAGGCTCTAAGATACTTGTACTACGATCAGCCATGAAAAGCAATGAAAATCCTGCAATATTGTTAAAAAACCCCATGGGCAAGGCTTTGCCACTGGTCAGCGCGGGGGGATTTCCCTACAATACCGGGCTTGGAGTGTGTTTTTGGATTTTTATAGTCAAGAAATACTGGAGTAATAAACAATGCCACTGATGACTACCAAACCGATGTTCGACCTGGCCTACGAAGGCGGATTCGCCATTGGGGCTTTCAACGTCAACAACATGGAACTGGCTCAATCCATTATTGAAGCCTGCGCCAAGGAGAAAAGCCCCTGCATCCTGCAGATTTCCAAGGGTGCCCGTAAATATGCCAACATCCGTTATCTCAAGCACATCATTGACGCGGCCGTGGAAGATCATCCGGAAGTACCCGTATCAATCCATTGCGATCATGGTGATACCATTGATCTTATCAAAACCTGCATCAGCGATGGCTACACCAGCGTGATGATCGACGGCAGCCACCACCCGTACGAAGAAAACGTCAAGCTCACATCGGAAGCCGTTAAGGTTGCGCACGCCGCGGGCGTGGTGGTGGAGGCGGAACTGGGCATGCTGGGCGGCATTGAAGAAGATGTGGTGGGAATGGACGCCCACGAATATGAAAAGAACGTGGAAAAATTCCTTACCGATCCGCAGCAGGCCGCCGATTTCTGCAAGAGAACCGGGTTGGATTCGCTGGCGGTGGCCATTGGCACCAGCCACGGCGCATTCAAGTTCAAACATGAAGCCAAACTGGCATTCAACCGCATTGAAGAAATCATGAAAACCTGCCCCGGCATTCCGCTGGTTATGCACGGCAGCAGCAGTGTGCCGCAGGAATTCATTGATCTGGTCAATAAATACGGCGGTGCCATGCCCAACGCCAAAGGTGTTCCGGAAGATCAAATCTCCATGGCCGTGCGGAAGTATGGCGTATGCAAGGTGAACATCGATACCGATTTACGTCTGGCCATGACGGCGAAAATCCGCGAGGTTTTTGCCACCAAACCGGCGGAATTTGACCCGCGTAATTATCTTGGGCCGGCCAGAGAAGCGATTATCTCGATGGTGCAACGCAAACTCCATGTGCTTAACAGCGCCGGCAAGGCTGATGCCGTTATCGCCCAATGGAAAAAGCTCGGCAGCCCGATGCCCAGCTATTACACGCACAAAAAAGCCGGTTGATTGGCCACGCCAACGCGTGCCATGAGATTCAACAGCAATATCATCAAGGGCGGCCCATGGGCCGCCCTTTTTTATTGTGCACCGGCACCATGCCGTGGTGCCGCCGGGCCGACATATTCAGCCTGCTCCGGTAATCCCGGCGGGTTGATTCCCGGTGGCAATGCGACGGTCAGAGGAATGGGTTTTTTCGGGTTTATCATGATCACCGGCAGACCAATATGCACCATTGTCAGCAGGTGCACCGCATCCCAGTTGCACATGCGGAAGCAACCATGTGAACCGGTCAGGCCAATATGCTGCGGCACGGGGTTGCCGTGCATGCCCACGCCGGGCAGATCCAGCCCCATCCAGACAATTCCCACCGGGTTGCGGGGGCCGGGCGGAATGATTAATCGGTGGTCGATGTTTGCCTGCGGATACATTGATGGAATAAAGGTGTAGTTGGGATCCAGCGCAATATCCTTGATAACGGCATCTTCGGTTGGCAAATCAGCTTTATGTGCGGCAATGGAACACCAGAACAGCGCCACTTCCTGATTGTGCCGGTTGTACGCCCGAATGGCCTTCTGCGCCAGGTTTACCGTCAGGTAAGCCACATGCACATCGGGAAACATTTGTTTATCCTGCTGAATCACCGCCTGCAGGCCGCCGGGATTTCCAAAATCATCAGGCCCCGGAAAGGGCCGGATATTGGGCACATTGATCGTCTGGCCCACGGATAAATTCCGCAGATTGAGATTTGGATTCAACGCCCGCATCAAACCCTCCGTGCAATGGAATTTTTCGCACAGACAATCCTCCAGGGAAGCATAGGGCATACGCGATGCGGCCGCCATTTTCAGCCAGGTCCAATGCAGGTGGCCAACGGCATCGGCATCATCCTGCGTAATGGTGTATTGCGTGATAACGTGTTTGACATCTACGCCCAGCGCATCAAATACCGCCGGATTGTGCGGATTCAATGGATTTACACCGGGGAAGAACCGTGCCGCATACTCTTTCAGCGCTGTGCGCGAATGCGGGCCAAAATTGCCATCGAGAATACCCGGTGAAAAATTATTGGCTGCCAATGCAATCTGCCAGGCCAGCGCCACGCGCTGCGTATAAGTCAACTGCGGTTGGCCCGGTGCGGGAAATTCCGCCGCGTCATTGCCATTGCCGGTCTCACCGGCGGCACCGGCGGATTGCGAGGAACCGGAGGAAGCATTCCATTGAGTATCATTTGAAGCTGCCGCGGCGGTGGCGAAAAGTAAGCTTATCGCAGTAGAAACAATTATTGCGTGAAATGCTCTGGATCGTAATGTCATGATCTAACCCCGTCGCGCATCGTTTTCGCATTCCGGTGGTTTTCCATACCGCCCGATGCTTATTGGCGATCCAATAAGCTATTATCAGACATCCATACGTAAAAGGCTTAGAAAAAATCGATATTATCTTAATTTTTTCGTTTTGCGAACTTCCGCCGGGTCGCCCCGCCCACGGCAGATATGCCGGGTGTCCGACAAAGTTCCGCGATGCGGGTAAAATTCCGTTATGGCTAATTACGAAAAAGATGAAGCGATCTGTCTGCGTGCCATCGATTTTTCGGAAACCAGCCAAGTGGTGACCCTGCTGACCCGGCAGAATGGGATCGTGGCTTTGCTGGCGAAGGGGAGCCGCAAGATGGCCAAGGCCGGCACATTTTCATTTGGTGCTCCGATTGATCAGCTTGCACGGGGCGAAGTGGTCTTTATTCTCCCGCGCGGAACCGCGGAACTCGGAACCTTGACGGCATGGAATTTACTGGATCATCTCGCGGCGGTGCGCAAATCTTTGCCGGCATTTCTGGCCGGGCAGATTCTCTGCGAGGTTATTATCGCCCTGCTTTCACCGCATGAACCACATCCGGAACTCTATGATGAACTGATAGCAGGCTTTTCCGCTCTGGCCGAAGCGCAGAGCAAACGCATGTTTTTAAGCATGGCCAAAAGCGTATTGGCTGCAACCGGGTACCAGCCGCACCTGGAAAACTGCCTGATCTGTAAAACACCGGTTCGCCCGGGCGTCCGTGCGCAGTTCTGCCCCGGCTCGGGGGGTGCCTGCTGTATCGGATGTCCGGCGCAATCAAAAACCCTGCAGGTGGATGGCGGGGTTTTGCTGGCGCTGGCTCGGCTGCCCGCGCCGAGCGTATTATTATCATCTGCCGCTTCCAAGCCGGCGGATGCCGCCGCTTTGCGGGCCGCCGCGGCGGTACTGATGGCGGCCATTGAGGCCGCAACTGATCGCCCGCTTAGAACGCGCTGGGCATTGGACGCACTTTTTGGTAAAAGGAGAACCGTATGATGACTCAGGAAACGACCATTCAGCCCGCTTCACCGATTCCACAGCCTCAGACCGTTAAGCGCCGGGCCGCGGACTGGGTGCTTTTTCTAGCCGGGGCGATTTTGATAATCGCAGGCATGTTGAAAGCCTACGATCTGCTGCGCGGGGCGGTTACCACAGAATATTTCTTTCATTGCACGGAAGTGCTGATGGAATTGGCCGCGGGGGTGTGGTTTATCAGTTCCATCGCGGCGTATTATGCGCTGCGCGGCGGAGCGCTGCTGTTTACCATTTTTTTGGCGGTTTCACTGCATCGTGCGTGGCAGGGACAAATCAATTGCGGGTGTTTCGGCCCCGTGCCGATGAACCCGTGGATTACCGCCACCATGGATGGCATATTTCTGCTGATGCTGCTTGCGGTCATTCCGGCGCAGGAGAAAACCGCGCCGGCTGAGCGCTGGAGAACAATTCTCTCGGCGTTGCTGGGGCTGGGAATTTTGTGCGGCATTATGGGGGGCGCGTATTACCTGAAGCCGGGAATGCTGCATGCCAACGGCACATTAACCGGCGGCCATGGCGTGGTGTTCATGCAGCCGCCGGCCTGGTATGCCAAACGCTTCCCGCTGGCCCATTATGTTCCAGGCAGCACGGCAATGATGCACGGGAAATGGCTGGCGGTTATCTATTTTCACACCTGCCCGGTATGCCAGCATGCCATCGCCGGCATTTCGCGCCGGCTCGAAGCACATCCGGACCACCACGTGGCGCTGATCCAGTTACCACCTTACGGCCCGCTGCCAAAGGGGATTATCAATGCACACATGCTGCAACTGAAAGCCAGTGATGCGCATATCTGGCGGCCACCCTTTTTGCCCGTGCTGGTTGATCTGCATAATGGAGTGGTCACGCGTGTGCGGTCTTACATTCCGGGGGCCTGGTATGGCTTTTAAGCCCGTTTTGCAGCCGTAAAGCAGCTTGTCCGATGAAAGCTCGGTAATGGCGGTGATGGGCAGCTTTATGGCTTGGGTTAATGGCCCTTTAATTCCAGCATCACGATTATGATAATGGCGAAAATCAGGCAGCCCAGCAGCATGAGCACCAGCGGGTCCTTGAACTTTTGAATCATGGTGCGCGAGCCGAGATCAATGGTTTGTTCTTCTTCAGCTTCAACCAGATCAACCTGATCCGTGGGGTTGGAGTCGGCGGCGGCTTTTTCAATTTTGGCCAATGTGGTCAGATCATACGCCCGGCGGGCCAGTTTCGGTGGATCGCCATGCGCCACGGATTCCAGATCCGACAGCATATCGGAAGTGGAGGAATATCGTTTGGCCGGGTCTTTGGCCATGGCGACTTCAATAATTTCCGAAATGCCCGCGCTTAAGTTGGTGTTTACATGGTCGGGCGGTACGAGTTCCTCTTTCAGATGTTTGTGCATCACCGCCGCCGGTGAGGGCGCTTCAAATGGCACGCGCCCGGTAACCATGTGATACATGGTGGCACCGAGCGAATAAATATCCGCGCGGAAATCAATATTCAACTGCCCGCGAATCTGCTCAGGGGATATGTAATAGGGCGTGCCATAGGCCTTGCCGGCCTCGGCGGCAGCGGCCACTTTATCATCGGCCTCGCGCGCCAAACCCATATCCGCGAGTTTGGCGATGCCTTCCGGGGTCATCATGATGTTTTTGGGCTTTACATCGCGGTGGATCAGGCCGTTGAGATGGGCGTGCACCAGCGCCCGGCATACCTGAATGATAATATCCAAAGCCTGCTTTTCCGGATACGGTTTGCCGCTGTCGATCAGATGGTCGTACACTGTTTTGCCGGCCACATATTCCATGACAAAATAGTGATACCCCCCCGCTTCGCCTACGTCGTAAGCGGCTACAATATTCGGATGATTTAATTTTGCCGCCGCTTTCCCTTCCATGTAAAAGCGATCCACAAATTCCTTGTTTTCGCTCATGCGCTTGGGCAGGACTTTAATGGCGACAATTCGGTCCAGCGAAAGCTGCCGGGCTTTAAATACGGTCGCCATAGCGCCGGAACCGAGCTTGGAGATAATCTGATAGCCGGGAATCTGCTGGAAGGTTTTCTGCTCTTCCACCGCGGCTTTAACCCGGGCGAGCTGCGTTTGCGTGACATAACCGTTGGCTACGAGTATGTCGGTTAAAGAGCGATGGCTTTCCTGTCGTTCCAGTTCCGCCTGCAGAGAAAGGCAATCTCCCAGCTCTTCCTGGGTGCAAAAGCCCTGCTCAACAATGTATTTGCCCAGCATGGTTTCGGTTTTACTGGCAACATTTGCAGGATTACTCATAAATTCAGCACTCAATTTTCCGCTTCGGCGGCCGTCCTGTCCGGGAATGGCGGCCCCAAGCGGAATTCTTCACATACTATCGGCACAGAAGCCGGGAAACTGTTCAGAGGCAACATTGTCCGGGTATGACCACCAAATGGCAAGCAGCCCACCATTATTGCCCCTTTAATTATACGCCCTCGTACACGTTTTGGTGCGATATTTCAGCCATCCGCGCATCACCTGCGGTCATGTCATTGCTGCCCATATTATCGGCATAGCCTGATAAAAGCATGAGTGTTAGATTCAACGATCAGATCAAACCGGTGTTTTTCATCCATCCGATAAACCGCTCCAACCCCTCATGTACCTGCACTTTGGGGTTGTAGCCAAGCTCCCGGCCGGCCTTGGTTATATCCGCATAGGTAATGGGGGGTTCCGACACTGGAGCCGGAATTGATTTACATTTCGCCTTTTTTCCGAGAATTGCTTCCAATGTTTTGACAAAATCCAGATTTTCAACCGGATGGCCGCACCCAAGGTTATAAATCCGATATCCCCGTGGCGTATCCAGCGCGGCGATGAAACCGTCAAGAATATCATCAATATACGTCCAATCCCGCTTGAGGTGCCCGGCGGCGAAAAGCGTGAGTTCCTCCCCGGCCATGATTTGCCGGGCCCAATGCCACGGCATCATATCAGGCCGGCCATGCGGCCCGTATACATTGAAAAACCGGAGAATTGTGACCGGCAGGTTCCATACATGATGGTGGCTGTGGGCAAAAAGCTCCATGGCCCGTTTGCTGGCCGGATAGGGTGCCAGCGGACGATCCGCCGCGGCGGTTTCCGGAAAGGGAACCGGTGTGGATTGGCCATAAACCGATCCTGTGGAGGCCAGAACGCAGTGCGGAGAGCCGATCTGCCGGGCCGCATCCAGCAGATTCAACGTACCCTGCACGTTGACCGCCGCGTAAATCAACGGATTGGCCACACTGTACCGCACCGAGGCCATGGCTCCGATGTGTGCAATGGCATCCGGCTGGTAGCGCTGCGCCATATTGAGCATCAGATCGGCATCACGCAGGTCGCCTTCAACAAATGTAAAGCTGCTTTGGGCCGTCAGGTCCGCCAGGTTACGGCGCTTATGTTCCACCGGATAGTAATCACTTAAATTATCCAGCCCCACAACGGAATCACCCCGCTTCAGCAGCCGTGCCGAAAGGCGCGAAGCAATAAAACCCGCCGCCCCGGTTACCAGAACTTTCATCCATTAACTCCTTTATTCCCGCGGCGGCAGTTCATTAATGATTGCCACGCTGGCGGAACAACCCAACCGGTCTGCTCCGGCAGCCAGCATGGCCTGAGCCGTTGCCAGATCACGAATTCCGCCAGAGGCTTTAACGCGCAAGCCGCGCGAATATTGTTTCAACCATCGCACCGCCTGAATGTGGGCGCCACCCGCGGGATGAAAGCCGGTGCTGGTTTTAACAAAATCAGCCCCCCCTTCACCCGCCGCCTGACAACCCATTGCAATCTGCGATTCATTAAGTAGCGCCGTTTCCAGAATAACTTTGACAACTGTTTTTTCGCAAACCGCCTTGGCGCTTTGCACCACCGCCCGCACATCCTCCCGCACCTCCGCACCGTTTCCGGATAATAGCGCCGGCATCCAGATGACCATATCAATTTCATCCGCTCCGTCTTGCACAGCATGTTGCGTTTCAAACGCTTTAACCGAACTGTTTTGCGCCCCAAATGGGAATCCCACCACTGAACAGGCCGACACCGCCAAGCCATGACCCGCTTTTTCCCCGGCGGCATCCAGCAGGTTTCGCACCAGCTTTATCCAGCGGGAATTAACGCAAACCGCGGCAAAACCGTACTGCACTGCCTGGCTGGTTACCGTACGGATATCCTGTTCACCGGCCTCCGGTTTCAAAACCGTATGATCGATTTGACGGGCAAGTTGGGCGCGATTCAACATTCGGGTGTTACCTTATCACATAAAACACGCATAATGTAGCATGGAATTGAAATTTATACCCGCTGCTGATTGCAACAATTCAACAGCGTTTGCGAACGGTGGAATCAAGCGGTAGCTTTAATTCGTAAAATCGATCGGCACCGCGGCGATGAGCCGAAGGCGGTACCGGCGGGTGGCAAAGCATTTAATACAAAGAGGCGGATGAGGAACAAAGAGGACGGGGGAAGCGCGGGCAGTCCGGCATACAAGTGTGGCTGGCCTCCGGCCCCTCCGTCAAGTTTTTCCCCCGCAGTCACCACAGCCGAGGAACTTTGACCAGCAAGCATTTTCCCCATGAAGCAGTTGCAATCCACGGATCGCGCAAAATGAAGTGAGTTCAATATTTTGTATTTAGCACTCGGAATGGAGCTTTTGCACGATGCACAGGTCCACTTTTTAAAGAAATACCGGCTACACACCTCGTCGTTTCACCCTGCACGACGCTCCAGGCATTCGACGACCTCCTCCAGGATCCGATCGTCGTGGCGCGCCAATCGGTGCCACGCCCGGACCCGTGCATGTATATAGTGCGCCTTCGCAAGGTGCTCCTGGCCTTTAGTCCAGTTCTTCCGCCTGCCCAATCCAATTAGGCGCATGCCGCTCAACTCGGCATGCGCCATAAAATTGCCGCCGCCAGCCGAGCGCTCCAACAAAAGGAAGGCCTTGTCGTAATCACAAGCAACACCGTCCCCATGAAGGTACATCAACCCCATCCTGTATCCGGCATCCAGATCTCCCCTCGCCAGCGCTGCGGCGTACAGCCGCTGGGCGGTTCCCAAATTCCGTTGGAGTAAGTAGCCAAATTGGTGGAACTGGCCAAGCCGCGTGAGCGCGAACGGAAAGCCAGCACGGGCCGAGCTGATGTAAAGATCGAGTGCCGCTCCCAAATCCTGGTCGGTGCCCCAGCCGTAGTGGAGGCATTCGGCCAGCCGGTAGTCCACCCGCGGCAAGCCGGTGCCGACCAGCGACTTCAGGAGGCCATACGCCACAGCCGGATTGCGCCTGACCCCGATACCGAAAAGGTGACTCTCCGCCAACGCACACTTAGCGTGCGGAAGGCTCCGTGCGGCCGTCCTGAACAGGCGCGCGGCCCGCGTTGGCGAGGGGGTCATCGCGGGGCCGGAACGGTAGCACAGGCCAACGGCAAAGGCAGCTTCCGGATCGCCCCGCCGCAGGAGCGGATTCAGGGCGGCGATGGCCGCACCGGGGTGGCGGCCGAGCCGAATTGCGCGTGCCAGACTCCGCAGCGGCGATCCGCGGCCTTCAAGCAGGTCGTGGTCCCGCGCGGCTTCCAAGTGACAGCATCGCCCGATAGCGGGAACAGTTGCACCCTCGGGGGCGGGAAGTATGCGGCGGGACTTCAGTTCTGCCTCAACCAGCCGAGCCAGGTTTTCTTCCCGGCCACATTGGCCACCAAAGTGATCTAATGTGGTTCCAGGCCGCAGCACCTCTAGATAGCGCTCAACATAGGCTTGATCGACTGTCTCCTGGTAGCGGGGTTCCGAAGTGCGACTCTTGTGTTGGCGCGGTGAAAGCGCTCGCCTTGGGTCCCAGAGCCAGATGCAGCGCAGGCCATCATGGGGAGAATAGTAACCTACTTGCAAAACCCCACCAACGGCCATTCTCAGCTCCGGCCGAGCCGAGTCGTATCTTACCAGCATGAGGAGGGTCCCGGGAGGAAGGGGTGGCTTTTTCATTTTGATTCGCCGATCTCGTTTTACACCAATACCGAAGCGCTTCCACACGGCAATGGCGGCCCCAGCCGCTTGAAAAGCTGCCTGCGAGCCTGCCAGTTGCGCTCCGTTGGATCTTTCATAATGCCAATATGATTATAATATATGAAATCCGGCTGAAGCAAAATAATGGCTGCCAACAAGATGCAAACTCCACCTGCGGTCACCTCTCCACCTGCTCGCTGTGCGCTGGGTATTTATTTCGTCGTCCCAATTTCAGCGCGGCACCAACGGCCAGATGGACGGGGCTATCACGCCGCACGGAGCACATGCTCCTCCTCCCCGTCCGCGTGCGTTCCCGAGCCGCCGCCACCGCGCGAAATAATAGGGATTGCGCTGATATACTCTATGCGGGCGTTAATGGTTCATTTAAGCTGGGGCCTTTAGGCCCCAAAATCAGCCTTTTATTGTATGTTCCGTTCCTCATTATGTATCATCAACTGCCGAGTTGAGTATAGTAGTAATCTACCGCTCCAAATCAGAATTGCTCTTGGCGGCAACAAGATCAAAGGATGCCGGTTTTCCAGATGCGGAATCCGAAGATATCCAGACTTCAAAGCGACTCGGCTCGACCAGCCACTTTCCATGCGCGTTGTAGTAGCCCAATTCCGAGTCCCCAAGCGTGAATGTGACGGTCTTCCGCTGGCCTGGTAGCAATCGAATTCGACGGAACCCCACCAACTGCCGGACCGGCCGACACCCCTCTTTAAAATACAGACTGCGGATATAGAGCTGCGCGACTTCAGTCCCGGCACAGTTGCCGACGTTGGCAATGGCCGCACTGGCGTCCAAGGTGCCACCGATTGTCATCTTGTTTTCAGACAATCGCGGTGGGCTGATTTTAAACTTCGTGTAAGAGAGTCCGTACCCAAAACAAAATTCTGGCCGTCGGGACCCATCGATGTACTTACCTCGTGTGGGCCGGCCAGTATTCAAATGGTCATAATAGACGGGTATCTGTCCCACCGACCTTGGGAAATCCATGGTGATTTTACCGGACGGATCGTATTTGCCGAGCAGTATATCCGCAATTGCCGGGGCCGTTTCGGTTCCCAGTTGCCAACATTCCAAGACTGCTTCGGACCTTTTGACCACGTCAGGAATTGCCAAAGGACGGCCGTTGAACAATAACGTTATAATCGGTTTGCCGGTCGCGGCCACCGCGTTAAACAACTGTTGCTGTTTGCCCGGCAGACCAATGCGAACACGGCTCGTATTTTCACCGCTCATCGCGGCTTTTTCCCCGACCATCATAATGATCAGGTCCGAACGCTCGGCCAGCGCCACCGCACTGCGGAACTTACGCGTTTTGGACATGCCGGTACGTATAGCGGAAATGGTAACGTCGGCGGGCGAGACGGCACGAAGGGCATCGGGCAACGAAGCCATTCCCGCCTCGTCCCCCATGCTATGCCAGCATCCCAGAAACTCAGCGCGGCTGTTCGCCAGAGGGCCGATGACGGCAATACGGCGTGGAACATGTACCAAGGGAAGCGTACCCTTCGCATTTTTCAGCAAGACACAGGACTGCTCCGCCGCGCGCAAGGCCAAGCGCTTATAGGCAGGCTTGAGAAAGGCGCGTTGCCAACGCGTGGTACTGGCGTAAGGGTGCTCAAATAATCCACTGCAAAACTTGACTCGCAGAACCCGGCGTACAGCGGCGTTCACTTCGGAAACCGGCACCTTTCCATTGTTAATCTGTCGAACCAGTGTTTTATAGGTATGGCTCGCCATTTCCATATCAACGCCAGCGTACAACGCGCGACGAGCAGCGTCCGCATCATTGTATGCGTAGCCCCATGGCACCAGCTGCTTTACGGACTGCCAGTCGCTGACTACAAATCCCTGAAATCCCCAGTCTTTTTTGAGAATATCGTGTAGCGTGTAGCGATCCGCAGTGCAAGGAGTACCGCCTATCGAGCTAAATGCGCTCATCACGGTAAGCGCACCGGCCCTAACTCCCGCTAAATATGCGGGCAGGTAATAATTCCAGAGGGTAAATCGGGTAATTTCGGCTTGATTATAATCCCTCCCTCCCTGCACGGCCCCGTATCCAACGTAATGTTTAAGACAGGCAATCAAATTGCCCGGCGCGGCTGGATACTTCCCCTGGAAGCCGCGCACCGCTGCCGCAGTGAATGCGGAATTCAGGTATGGGTCTTCGCCAAAACTTTCCGCGACCCTTCCCCACCGCGGATCGTTTGAAATGTTAACCATCGGGGCGAAGGTCCAGTCCACGCCAGCGGCACTAGCCTCGCGAGCCGAAACCCGCTCGCAGCGCTCCACCAGTCGCGGATTCCAAGAGCACGACATGGCCAAGGGAATGGGGAAAATGGTCCTAAAGCCATGCAGCACATTGCTGCCAAAGAGTATCGGAATACCCAGCGAGGTATCCTCAACCGCCATTTTCTGCGCGGAATTGTATTGTGAAACGCGATAACGCCAATAGCTTTTACCAGATAATTTGGGGTGCGGTGGATTGAACCCCAACAGCGAGCTGACCTGACCAGCCCTGATCGCCGGGGCGATAGCAGCCAGTTTCTTATTCCAGTCAATCTGCAATAGCTGGCCCACCTTTTCCGCCAGGGTCATGTGTGCCATTAAATCATAAACCCGTTCGTTCGCAGACAAATGTTGATTCATCCAACCCCGCCGCGAGTTAGCCCTTGGGAATCCGTCTGCTGTGGCCTTAGCGGCACGCGTCGGCATGGCACACCCCACCAAACCAGCCATAGATAGCAGCACGGCAAAGGAATACAACGCCCTTCGCGCGAAATCGTCTGACACCCTGGGCCCACACCTTGCCGCCAACACGGACGACTTCCCCCTCATTCGTCTTGCCAACTGGCGCACAGGTAATGAAAGCGAAAGAGGATCATTGACGTGGAGGACTTTGGTCATAATATCTCCTAGATACTCAACAAATTTTTCCAATCCCACAAAAAGGCCGCCTTGCAGTTTTCCCGATACCACGCTATTGCGGAAAAACCGAGGTGTTCTTTGGCAATTCTTTCTTCGTGGTCATTTTGTGGAAACCGGCCCGACTTAAAGCCCGTTTGGCAACGGGATCCGCCATAAAAGTGCGCCAGACGAACCCCGTGCGGTAATTTTCTGCCATAACCAAAGTTATCCCTTGATCTATACCCCGCATATCGTTGGCCACCCAACCGGTCAGGGGATTGAACGCATCGACGAAACCAAAATGACCGTATATTTTTAATTTACGGTACTTTTCCCGCATGGCCATTAAATCCTCAATGCAGCGCCGTGGCGCGAAAGGTATGCTGCCCCCGGCGGCACATGGAACTAGGGTTCCGTTGATGGCGTCAACGCCCGTCGTTGTCGGCGGTGGCTGGCCCCACACCTTGTAGCCAGAGGGAGAGAGCGAGGCGCTTATCCCCCATGAATTTGGCCCGTAGTCGTGAAAACGCGTCGCCAAGTGGATACACATCGCACGGTTAGCCAGGGTCGCGTAACGCGAATCTCTGAAATAATCAGCGTAATGGTCACACAGCCCGCGCAGATCGAACCAAGCTTGCGGATATTGGTGCGTGAACAAGGGCGCAGGTGCGCTGGCCGTTCCATTCATGAACTTGTAGCCCCCGTAACTCACCACCGGGCCGCGTCGCCACGCGTCCCAGCTTTGCGGTGGAAGCGGATGGCTGTTAGAGCCTATACCGAGGAGGTAAATAAGCGGCCCCTCATTAAATTGGAACCAGTTATAATGGATAAACCCGCTACCGGGCCGCCACCCCATGGCCAACGTTGGCAGGCCATTTGGCGCGAAATTGGAATTCAGCATCCAAGGCCAGTCTACACGGCGGTAGACTGAGGTTGCTAAGCGCGCTGCGGCCGTCCCCGCAAAATGCTCGCGCACCGTTAGCACTCCCGCCATCAGTAGGGCCGTGTCAATCGACGATACCGAGCACTTCCCGTGCCTTCGGCCGCTGCGCATTCCAAGAAAATGGTAGTAAAAGCCATTCACACATTGGGCCTTATAACGGAAGAATCGCAGCGTTCGAAGCACGCGTTTATATATCTCGGCCCGTGGCTTCCAGCGGTGTTCGTCGGCAATGCAAAGGGCGGTCAACCCAAAGCCCGTGGCGGCGATACTCGCGACTGGGGCGGGGCCACCAGCGACCGGCGCTCGGTTCGGCACAAGGCCGTTTCGGTGCCCCATTTGGTCCCAAAAGTAGTTGAAGCATCCGTGCTCAAGGCTGGAGAGAAACCTCCCCTGACGCGGGGAAAGGCGTCCTTTCCCTTGCTCGACACGGGGCGCAATGCCCGCCGGAATCGGCACCGACCGGGCGGACGCTGACGCGAAGGAAAGAAGGAACACGAGCAATGCCGTAATTGAGCCAATCGCGCGTGGCCCAACCATCTTCGGTGGGGCGCTGCGGGCTTTCGACGCCACGGCTCCGGGGTGGCGTCGTAGGGTACGCCGGCTTTCCGCTGCGCTTGGCCACCCTTCCATCAAAAAAGAAAAATGAAACATCCATGTGGGCACCATAACCAACCCCAAGTAATGCAACCGCTCCCCCCGCCAATTCCGGATGGAGAGGCTCTCGTAGAGAACGCTTTATATTTTAGGCGGAGGTCGCTTCCCCAATATGCGAACAAACGCACGCCCAGCAGGGCCCTTTAGCAACCAAGACCACCACACGGGCCCGGAGCGGCCCAGCCCACCCGCCTTCAACCTTTCAACGGAGAACTCCCGCACGACCTATTAGCGGGGCGTGGTTAGACTGCTCCGACGTCTGCACACAAGCGCAAACCCCGCGATCCCCAATGTCATCAGCGCGGCACTCGCTGGTTCGGGCACAGCAGTCAACGAAAAGCTGTCGAAGCGGGTGTATCCGGTATTGGAAGTCGAGAGCGTCAAGCCGCCAATTCCATTTACCACGCCCTGCATTTGAATGATAGCAGTTCCACTCGGTGCAACGAGGTTACTCAGGGAGTATTGGCTATAGGCCTGATCACCCCTGACGGGAGTTGTCTCGTATTGCTGCAGAACGCTGCCCGACGCATTTTGGAACTGCAACTGTAAGAAGGCGTCGCTGTAGCCGTTCGTTACCGCAGTAGAAATCCAGACGCTGGCATCGAACACCCGTCCCGCCGCGTTGGGATCTGCTATATTCTGGTATAATCCGGAGTAGGTAGTCGATGTGGTACCAGCCGCTACGGTCAGGCTATTTACTGCAGCGTACGTCCCAGAATGGACGTCGTCTGGGGTGTCGCTGACATACCAGGTACCGTACGAGTTCCATCCGGTGAAATTACCCGTTTCAAATCCAGGGTTCGTCACCATATTGGCCGGTACCGTGTTGCCCCATGCTACCCCAGCCAAGAGCGTTGCGGCACTGAAAATGGTCACCACTGAGAGGAATTTAGAAAATCTGTCCATAAGGACCTCCTTTAAGTAAGGGCTCGGCTGGCGCGAGAGTCACATCTCCCCGCTGCCATTCGCCTGACTGAAAATTTTCTTCCGATCAACGCCCACAATCCGGAGTTTCCGTCACCACCCCTGGTAAACGATGCCATTCCAGCCGAAGTGCACGCGCACCTTCGGCATTGGCACCCACCTCACCGACCCATCGTTGTACATTTCATGCTCACCGGCGGGTAATGCGCTGCCCACCCCTTGATCGGCATAATTGGAATCTGGCCAATCCGATGGAATACCCCAGAACATGCCGGCCAACCCCTGCGAGGGCGGAACGCCCACGAACGGCGAAGAAAATATGGCATTATCCGTGACCAATAGGGTTCCACCCCCGGATTGTGGATTCAAGGCCGGGGGATGACGCGGATCAAAATTGAAGCGTCCCGGCCAAGGGCCTCCGTTAGTTGGGTTTTGCATAAGCGGCGTGATCCACGCCCCTCCACCCGGCGTGTCCAACGCGTACAGATCATAGGCAGGGCTGTAATTTGTCCCCTCGTCAACCCAATAGCTCAAGCCATAGGTCCCAAAATTCGTACAGTTCCCTTTCCGATCCCAATTCCAGCCGGTACCCGGGGGTAACTCGGTTGCCATAGTGATTCCACTTTCAGTGTCCGGGCTGTAGAGCAGCTTTAAACCGCTGGCTGTGTCCGGAAGAACACCGGACTGCGGATTAGTAATGGGTGAATTGGGGGTCGGGTAACCGTAGGAGGAAACAAAAAGCGATCCCAAGCCCGCCAGAGGCTCACATTCTTGGCCCGCTGGCGAACCTAGGTTGGCGTCCATGAAGTTATATTGGCTCACGCACGCTAGCGGGTATTGCCCCCGGTACTCGCTGGCGTACTCATGTAAAGCGATGCCGACCTGCCGCAGGTTGGAGGCACCCTCCGTTCTCACTGCCAGTTGCTTGGCCCTAGACAAGGCTGGAAGTAGGAGCGCAATCAACAGCGCGATAATGCTGATGACAACAAGCAGTTCGATTAATGTAAATCCGCACGGGCGCTTTCCCCCGATCGGGGCGTGTTTGCCGGGGGCGCACCCCAGTCGCCGCTCACATCCTACCGTCACTGCGTTCATCATTGCAACCTCCTAGTGTACACGCGCCGACCAGCCCGCCGGTCCGTATTCGTCACCACGCCGTATCCTCGATGAGGATGCGAACCTGCGTCCGCCGGATTCGGGCCACACGTACAAGAATAGGAGCCTTGGGCGGCGGAATCAATGCCATTTATTTCCCTTTTGTGTCAGTTTGTTGCACAATGAGTTTACGCGGGTTCCGCGGGAACTGCCGTCGGGCGACGGTGAGAGGCGGCGGGGTGCTTTAGCAGAAAGGAATCACAATGGCCAAGAATGGAACGAATCACAAGATTAAACACATTGCTCTGCTGCTCGGCTGGAACGCCGAAGGCCTGCATCGGGGAGTCGCCAAGTTTGCCCGCGAAAGGGGTTGGGCCCTCGATGTCCTGGGCAATCGCCTGCACCGGTGGGTTCCGGGCTGGCAGCCGGACGGCATTATCTGCCTGCTCGGTTCGGACGCCAACATCGACGCGTATGTCCGCCGGGTCCAAGTGCCAGTAGTCAACATCGGCTACAACAGGGAATTGCCGGTTCCGAGTGTTTCTACTGACAACCGGGATGTCGCTCAAATGGCCGTCAGTTATTTCCAAAGTTGCGGCTTCTCCGATGTGGGTTACTACTATACGAACGGCGGGCCGTGCGATGACGAGCGCTTGCGGTATTTCAGGGAAAGCGCGGCACGTTCGAAACTACGATTGCACATTCTGGATACAAGTGTTCGCAACCGTAGCACCGCCGGTGCCGACGCCCGGTTTGCGTCACTGCGGCGATCCCTGCACCAACTGCGGTTTCCGTTGGGCATGTTCGTGGAAAATGACGACCGCGGAGTAGAGCTAATTACGGCGTGCCTAGAAGAGGGCATTGGTGTGCCCGAACAGGTCGCGGTATTGGCCGTCAACAATGACGTGCTCCAATGCGAGTTCTCCCCGGTCCCCCTGAGCAGCATCGACGAAAACATGCCGGCAGTTGGTTATGCGGCGGCGCAATACTTAGACCGACTTTTTCGGGCGCAGCCCATCCTCGACCCCGATTTGTCAGTTCCGCCATTGCGTGTCGTGGCGCGCCGCAGCACTGATGTTATGGCGATTAATCACCCCGTAGTGCGCGACTTGCTCCAAAGGCTTGCCGCGCAATTTAACACACGTCTTTCGGCCAGAACGGCCGCCTCCTGGGCACCGTTATCAAGGCGCCACCTCCACGCGTTGTTCAAGCGAGAGACCGGCCGCTCGATCGCCCAGTACATCATGCACCTGCGTATAAGTCGGGCTGAGCAGTTGCTCGTCGAGACGGAAATAAAGCAACGGGTGGTCGCGGAACGAGCGGGATTTTCCGACGAGCACCACTTGATCCGCGCCTTCCGCCGGATTCACTGCTGCACGCCATCGCAGTACCGCAGGGCCGCCCGTTGCGGAATTACCCTTCACGGCAGTGACTAGTGCGTAATTGCAATAAAGAGTGATACTACCTATAATGTTGGTCATGGCAAGGAAAGCTAAACCAATTGAATGCGGTGCCGAGGATAGGCAAGTACTGGAACGTTGGTCGCGCAGCCGGACGGAGTCCCGACAGTTGGTCGAGCGTGCCCGTATGGTGCTGGGATGCGTGAAGGGCATCGCGGTGCAGCAGACCGCCCTGGAATGCCACACACGCCCGAACACGGTTATCAAGTGGCGGGATCGGTTTGTCCGGCTGGGGCTGCTGGGATTGCAGGACCGCCCGCGTCCGGGTGCCAGGCGGAAGTACG
>JAJZJL010000129.1 GCA_021810145.1 Planctomycetota bacterium
CCCGATAACTGTACCTTCGGCCACGGTGGGTGAATTTTCCCGCCACAATGTAATCATCGGGCAATTGCACCGGCTGCCACACACCGGCGGGCCACGGACAGTGCAACTGTGCGATTTGAGATGCATTCAATACCGCGGTTCTTTTCCAGCGATTGAAGTTCGGCATTTTATTAATAACCCAATGGCTATCCAGCAGCCGAACCGTACGTGTGTGGCGGGCCGCCATATTGCCATAGGCAGTTGACATCCCAATTACCGGCGGCACATGACCAGATGTCCCCAGCAACACGCTGAGCATGATCGTCAGCACCGTAGAAACGCAAGCCGATGGTCGTTGCCTGACGATTTGTTGCCACAGTCTTGCCACCACGGACATCATATGTTGCTCCTGTCTGTACGCCTTTACACGTAACCGCCATGAATAATCGATCATGCTTGATGCGTCGATGCTATCAAATGCTTTGAATAACAGACCTTACTCCATTAAAAACGGAAGAGGGCCGTGCCGCGCCATAGATCCCCGCAAAAGTCCGTCTGCCCGGCTGAACATTCCCTTGCGGCCAGCTTCACGGGGCCGGCATTCGTTTGCACTTTCGTGTTTCATGCCGCACCATTGCCGCATATTCTAACGGATTCCAAACACCAATTGACGTAAAAAATGAATCGTTTAGCGCAAGGCGAAAGTACCGCCGCGCAATTGATCAATGACTATGATTGTCATTGTTTATCAAGCCTTTTTCGGACTTTTAAAACCGCAATTGCATTGAACACGGCCTTCAGCGGCAAACTCTAATGCATCATTTTGTGTTGGTGAATCAGATCAGAAGCGTTATAGTCCATTGAGTGTTACCGCGGTCAAACGCAGGCTCCGGCGCAGAAAGCGTTCGTCTGCACAATGGCCTGATGAGAGTCCGTATTGGCATGTTACACCGTCAAAATATCATGCTGTTGATTCGTCTTAAACCCGGATATCCGCAGCGGATCCTCACGGGAATCCGGCAGTACGCCATTGGCTTTGATCATTGGATCTGGCAGGGCGTTTCACCTGAGTTAAAAGCGGTTGAATTAATAAATAAGCGCCGACCGGACGGAATCATAGGGACGATTCGCACGCCCCAAATTGCCCAAGCCATCGTCAGGCTCAAGATTCCATCGGTTGATGTGGGCGGCTTTTTACGGAACCCTCCCGGAGGGCGTGTCGGCGCTGATAACATTCAAGTCGGTGCCGCGGCTGCCGAGTATTTTCTCAACAAACAATACCGGCATTTTGCCTTTGTAGGCGCTGACAATGTCTATTTTTCCCAGCAGCGTTATCAGGGGTTTGCAGAGGTTTTGCAGGCACATGGCCATGTGGTTGAAAGCCTCTTTGTCAATGCTTTTCATGATTTTTCCAGTTCGCAAAATCAGCCGGTTGAATGGACCGGGGAGATTCCAAAGGTACGACACTGGCTTAAACGTCTTGGTCATCGTCAGCGACCACTGGCCATATTCTGCAGCCATGATGAATACGCGCTGGCGGTTTTGTCTACATGTCGTGTTCTGAATCTGCATGTGCCCGATGATATTGCCGTTCTCGGCACCGATGACAATGATCTGGTATGCGCATTGGCTAATCCGCCGCTGTCAAGCGTGCACTACAATGTCGAGTCGATCGGTTACCAAGCGGCGAAACTTCTCGATCAGATGCTGTCAGGGCAGGTCAAGAGGCCACAATCATTGACGGTGCCTCCCACGGCGATAACCGTTCGGGAATCCACAGACCGGCTGCTGATATCCGATTCCGATGTCGCCACGGCGATGCGGATTATCCGCTCGCATATCAATGGTCGCCTGCGCGTGACCGATATTATCCATGCCACAAATACGTCGCGGCGATCCCTGGAGTTGAAATTTAAAAAGCACCTGGGGCATGGTATTCATCAGGAAATTTTACGTTCGCGTGTTGAGCTGGCCAAAAAGCTTATGCGCGAAACCGATCTGCCTCTCAAAGCCATATCCGCACGGGCCGGATTTATGGACCGCAACCGGATGCTTCTGGCCTTTCGCGCCATGACGGGTATGTCGCCAGGCGTATTTCGAAATCAATTGGGACAGGTCTCTTCATATACGGCGGAACTTTCGGGGCAGCGCGAATTACAACGTGATGCGATCGTTAACGTGGCAACGGGAAGCACGGCAAGGCATTAAATGTCATTTGTAAATATCAGGGAGCACATCATCATGCGGAAACCAAGACAGATCATTTTGATCATGACCGATACCCAGCGCACGGACATGCTGGGATGCTACGGCAACCTTGGCATGAAAACACCATGCCTGGATGCGCTGTCCCGAGAATCGGTGCGCTTTGAAAAAGCCTATACCTGCCAGCCTGTTTGCGGCCCGGCTCGCTCCGCGCTGTTTACCGGTATCTGGCCGCACTCCAATGGATCATGGGCCAACAACATGGCACTTGGTGATAACATTAAAACACTTGGCCAGCGTCTTCGCGACCAGGGATTACATTGCGGGTATGTGGGCAAATGGCATCTCGACGGCAGCGATTATTTCGGCCTGGGACGATGTCCGGATGGCTGGGATCCGCAATACTGGTATGACATGCGCTGTTACCTGGAGGAACTCTCAGAGTCCGACCGGTTGCGATCGCGCGATATGATGACCAATAACCAGCCAACCCTGACATCAGAATTTACCTATGCCCACCGCTGCTCGGATCGGGCAATAGCGTTTCTGCGGCAGCATGCCGGGAAAGATTTTCTTCTGGTTGTGTCTTACGATGAACCACATCATCCGTCCTTGTGTCCGCAGCCATTCTCGCAAATGTATAAGGACTATCAATGGCCTCGAACGGCTAATCACGCCGATTCGCTGGAGCAAAAGCCTGAGCATCAGCGGGTATGGGCGGCCAGTATGGCTTCGCAGAATGGTGATACGGAACAGGACCGGCAGTTGCTTGCGTATTACCTTGGGTGCAATTCTTTTGTCGATCATCAGATTGGACGCGTGCTTACGGCGGTGCGGCAGCAGGCACCGGATGCCCTGTTGATCTATACATCGGATCATGGTGATGCGTTATATTCACATAAAATTACGAATAAGGGGCCGGTAGCCTATGATGAAGTAACGCGCGTGCCGTTGATTATTCGCTGGCCGGGGCAAGCACCCGGCAATGCCGTCTGCCGGCATCCCGTTTCCCACATTGATATTACCGCGACCATTCTCGATGCATTCGACCTGCCGGTGCCTGAAGATCTGGACGGACGCAGCATGTTGGCAACCGTTCGTGATCCGTCCATCGCCACAAATCGCGAGATATTCATTGAATTTGGTCGCTATGAAGTTGACCATGACGGGTTTGGCGGATTTCAACCCATGCGGGCGATCTGCGATGGACGCCACAAGCTGGTGATTAATCTGTTAAGTTCCGATGAGCTCTATGACCTCGACCGCGATTCGCAGGAACTGGTAAACCTGATAGAAAGTCCTGAACATAGAAGTATTCGCGATCAACTGCACGATCGGCTGCTCGATTGGATGAACCGCACGCGCGATCCGTTTCGCGGGTATTACTGGGAACGCCGCGCATGGCGAACGGACGCAAGGGCGGCCACATGGGACTACACCGGCATGACCCGGCAGCGCGAAAATGAACAATACGAGCCTCGCCAACTGGATTATGCCACCGGTTTGCCAATGGTCAATGCCGTGCGACCGAAATAGATCGCTTGCGTTTGCTTGATTCAGCAGGAACTTATCGCGGGCTCAGTGCTGTCAGCGGAGCTGGTTTCAATGTTCTCGCGGTCGCGCGCCAGTTCGTTTGCAACGTCCTGAAAGCTGTGCCGGCTTGGCGGTGTAAAAGCGCTTACCGCCAGATGCGCCAAGGCTCCCGCACAGGCTGGTACGATTGGATTGTGCCATACCGGGTTGGAAGTCGGAAGCCACATCAGCGCCAGCGATACAATGGGAGTCGTGATCAGTGCGGCAACGGCTCCCTGCCAGGTTCCGCGCCGCCAGAACCGGCCAACGAGAATAATAATGGCCAAACCGCTCATGGTTACGGGCAGAAATTCAATGACAAATTGTACGATTGTACGCGCATGATAGGCCAGTAATCCCGCCACCAGCAAAGCTCCGGTCAGCGCCAGTCTCACCGCTGTAAGCGGCCGTCGCGGATAACGCCCGGTAACCAGCGGATAAATGTGACGGACGAAGAATGTGCCCGATGCAATAACATTGTAGTTCGCGCACGATATAATTCCTGATGCCACCGCTACCACGACGAGAGCCGCGAGCCACGGGGGCAGCACCTGCATCACCAGCCACAGCAGCGACTGATCGGGATTTTTCATGTGCGGATGAAGATGGTAGGCGTACATGCCGACAATTGCGACAATCGATGAAAAGGCGATGACAATCAGCCCGGCGGTTACCATGGACCATCGGGCACCGCGCTGCGTGCGCGCTCCATACATGCTCAATCGTCTTCCGGGATCCGCGACCACAGCCAGCACAAAAGTAACGATCAAACCGGCGATATTCCATCCGCCGTAGGAGGCTATTCCCAGAAACGAATTGTAGCTTGGGGGAACCGTTCGCATCAGCCCGGATAATCCGTCGGTATGATGCAATGCCGAATGGGCCAGAAAAGTGAAGCCGGTCAGCAGAATAATCGCCTGCAGAAAGTCGGTGTATACGACACTTTTAAGTCCTCCTGGTATCGCAATAATCGCCGTGACCAATGTTGTTGCCAGAACACACCAGCCACGCGGCAGGCTCGTCACCACGCCCAGCACCGCCGCACCGCCGATAATTTGAACCGTCAGCCATCCGAGTTGGGAGAGAAAAAGCGTTATATTTGAAAATTCAACTACAATCCGATTATTGTCGTAATACGACGCTATTTCCTCACTGAGCGTCATGAATTTATAACGGCGCATACCCGCAAACAGTAGTCCCGCCACAGCGGTACCCAGGCCCAGACCAATTGGATATGCCGCGCCGGCCCAGCCGTGGCTGTACGCCAACCCCGATGCGCCCACCATCACACCCGCGCCGATACACCCGGCGGTGGTCGTCCCGGTGAGAATCCAATAGGGAAAACTGCGGCCGCCCACCAGATAATCGGCGGGCGATGACACGCGTCGCATCCAGAATAGCGATGCCGCCAGCATGCCCAGAACGTACAGCACCAATCCAATGGCGATAGTGGTGTGGGTCAACATGAAAACATCCTTCTTCTGCGCTGCTGCGTGTGCGGCTGAACATTTACAACACTCTGATTTATGCTGCCTCCAAGCATATCGCATCTGCTGCCATTTTTGGCGCAAAAGAGACATCATATCGCGCACAATCATCGAATAATCGTCGGTTTCCCTTAAAGGTGCATTTGTTTTTCAAATCCACGCGGCAGCGGCTGTTGCCTGCCCGGCAAGAACTTTGCTACAATTAACTCATCGGTTCGCACCATCGTGTGAGACATGGCGGACGGATCCCGGTGATAAATCCAATGAACCGGAATGTAACAACGCCTGCGTTTAATGCGGCTGAAATAAAGTTGTCTTTCGGATTCAGATGCGCCAATTGAATTGATACGTGCTTATGACTGCAAAGCTGCCTTTTCATATTCTCACCAAGCCCATCGGCCCAATATGCAATCTGGACTGCAAGTATTGCTTTTATCTTCGGAAGGAAACGCTTTTTCCGGATCATAACAAAGCCGCTGATTTCCGCATGAACCAGCAGACACTGGAAAACTATATTCAGCAATATATTGCGGCGGAACCCGCCCCGGAGATTCCTTTCGCCTGGCAGGGCGGTGAGCCAACCTTGCTTGGCCTGGAATTCTTTCAGCGTGCAGTTGAATTGCAAAAGCGATTCTGTCCGCCGGGAAAGCGGATCAGCAATGCCATTCAGACCAATGGAACACTGCTTACCCCGGCCTGGTGCCGTTTTCTGGCGGAAAACAATTTTCTCGTCGGCATCTCGCTGGATGGTCCGCGGGAATTGCATGACCGCTACAGAGTCACGCGCGCCGGAAAACCAACCTTCGACCAGGTATGGCGCGGTCTGCAGTTGCTTAAGGAACACAAGGTCGAATTCAATACTCTCACCGTCGTGCATCGTGAACTGGCTTATCATCCGGTCGAGGTTTACGAATTTCTGCGTGAGCACGGCAGCGGCTTTATGCAGTTTATCCCGCTGGTTGAACGTATCGACGCACCGACGGGCCATTTAACGGATGGCGGCCCGCTGCATGTTCTGCAAACGCAACCGGCGGTGGCACCCTGGTCGGTGGAACCGCTGCAATTCGGAAAATTTCTTGCGGAAATATTTGATCACTGGATTCGGCGCGATGTCGGACGCGTTTATGTCCAGACGTTTGACGTTCAACTGGGAATATGGGCGGGATACGGTTCAACATTGTGTCTCTTCGGTGAAACCTGCGGCCGGGCATTGGCGATTGAACATACCGGAGACCTCTACTCGTGCGATCATTTTGTTGCGCCGCAATATCGACTGGGGAATATCAATCAAACGCCGATTGAAACGCTTGTCGATTCGCCGGCACAACAGGCTTTCGGAGCCGATAAGCAGACATCCCTTCCCGAATACTGCCGGCGCTGCGATGTCAAATTTGCCTGCAACGGGGAGTGCCCGAAGAATCGCTTTATCAATACCCCTGATGGAGAGCCTGGGCTGAACTATCTCTGCGCCGGCTATAAGCACTTTCTGCACCATATTCGACCGTACATGGAAGTTATGTCACAGTTGCTTAAAGCCGGACATGCTCCCTCGGAGATCATGGGCCTGCTGGCACGCAATGAAACCGCAACGGCCGGTTTCACCGGTAAGCCGCCGGGGCGTAATGCCCCCTGTCCCTGTAACTCGGGGCGAAAATACAAACAATGCTGTGGATCATCAAAGGTTCAGGCAAATGGCGGGTAGCGTTTAAGGTCTTTCACGTATTATCTGTTGATGTATTACCGGCACCACCGCGATAGGTATTGGGATGTGTGGCGCGGCATCAGGTGCTGACGATTGTACCCACGGTGCCATGCTTTAACTCGCCTGGCGTTTATATACGCGGCCCCATTTCCGGTTAAATATTCTGGTCAAGTGCCACCGCGTTAATAACCGGATGCGATGTGCCGCAACAACCAGCGGTCGATTTAATTTATCCTTGGCCATGATTTTCGACGCAGACACAGCATACCCATGGCTCCGATCATGGCCAATAGTCCCCATGTCCGTGGCACGGGCACGGCAATTTCACTTAAGCCCGTCTGCGTGAGGTTCCATCCCGCCACATTCAGGGCGATAAGTTCATTGCGGCCTATATTGGGGCCGGCGATACCCGGATCGCCGTAGGCGTCCTGCACCTGCGGGCGCATCTGATTGTTTGTCGGTGCCCAGTCTCCGAAATCGGATCCTTTACTCCCATTGGAATTGAAATTGACCAGATTGGTGCTTCCTCCGTTGATGGAAAAGTAAGAGGAAACGCCAAGCGCCGGATTATAACTGCGAACGCCCGGCGCGCTATAACGAAATAAATCCAACGGCCCAATACTCCCGGTTTTATTGCTCGTGGCGTTGGTACTCAGATCTGATCCATCTCCGCCTATGCCCAGTACCTCATCAATTTCATGCGCCGTAACAGCCTGCAAATCGTAGTGCTTCGGATTTTGTATAACTGTCCGGTCAAGGTTTACAATGCTTAAATTCAGGTAGATCGTGGCATCAGCGCCGGTCGGAATGGATGTGATGTTTTCCACCGCCCGAAGCAGTGGCTCCGCAAGCGAAACCTTGCCACTGCTATTTCCGGGAACGGGGTCAACCGGCGGCAAAGTTGCATCCGCAATCTGCTGGTAGATTGACGCACTGGGATTGTTCTTGAGATCGGAAACGTAATTGGAATACGACAACGCCGACCGGTGTGTTCCGCTGGCGCCTAATCCTGTGCTCTGCCCCACGAAGTTAATCTTCACTGTGACCGGATTGGCAATATCGCCTTCAATGGCGTTAATCGCATTATTGACATCTGCCTCATAATATGTCGTATTGGACGGAGAAAATCCCGTAAATGAAGTTTCAAAGTTGGGAATGATTGTCAACGCCTGACCGGGCTTGGCCATAGCCGCAATACCGACAATCGCGACAACGGCGAAAGCCGCACGGGTAGAAAGCCGGCTGCGGCCCGTAATGATCCCGGCGTTTTCAACACTCTCAACGGATTTTGCAGACATAAAAAGTGATGTTCCGTGAAAAAGCAGAATGGTAAAACCAACAGTTGTCCGAATTCGCTGCGGCAGCGACATTTTAATGACCGCGTTGCTTCGGACCTAAAAATCCCGGATCGTCCATTGCGAATCCCGCCGGGCCATTAAAATCCATGGTGCCTGAGGATCCGGTTCCGGCTGGCTTTCCAGTTCGAGTCCGGAGTTTCCCGGTACGGTATATACCTTGAAAAACGCGTCGATGCGTGCCGCGAGTTGTTTGATGGTCTGCTGATGTTCGGGACGGTCATAGACGTTGGCGCGTTCATGCGGATCCGCTTTGAGATCATAGAATTCATTCGGTGCTTGAACCCAATGGAATGGATACCGCAGAATGAGCTTGTAGCGATCATTGCGGATCATTCGCGCATTACCGTATTCGCAGATAATCGCGTCGCGCCAATTCTTAACCGATTCGCCGCGCAGTTGCCGCAGGTACGACTTTCCTGGCGAATTGATCTGAGCCAGCGTTGCCGCATCCGGATGCGCATTGGCAACATCGAGAATGGTCATAAACAGATCGGGGTGACTGACAATCGCGTCGCTGGAAACATTCTTTCGCACACCGCCGTTGGGCCAGGAGATTATCGATGATATGCGTATGGATTGATCAACAAAGTTTTGCGGTACCGTGGCGTTGCCTTTCTCCCAAAAGCCGTGGTGTCCACCGTTTAACCCGTGGTCACCCGTGTACACGACCATGGTATCGTCCAATTCTCCCTGCTCTTTTAACGTCGCCAGTACCCGCCCGATCTGATGATCAATGTTATTCACCGCCGCATAGTATTGCGCCAGCCGGGCATGCTGCTCCGATTCCTGATGCGGCACACCATCGCCTGGATAGGCTATCTGGCCATGACATGCTGCGAAAGGCGGAACCTTAAAATAATTTAACGGTTGCTTGTTGTAATAGTCCACATAGTGCTTGGGGGCTTGAATATGGGGCGAATGTGTATCGGTATAACTGACGAACAGAAAAAACGGCTCGTCCCGTTTGCCGCCGGTGCGGCCCTGTTTAAGAAATTCAATGGCTCGATCCGTCAGAAGCTCGGATTGATTGCCGAATTCGTGCAGAAGTTTACCCTGGTTTGAGAAATTCTGATGTCCAAAATGGGGGTATTGCCACACCCAGTAACTGAACCAGTAGTCAAAACCGGGCTTGGGAAACCTTGTGGCTCCGCAATGCCATTTGCCCACCAGACCTGTGCGATATCCAGCCGCTTTCAGGGGTTGGGAAATCAGCGTCTGACCCTTGAGGCAGTTGTCGGTGATGTGGGACGGCTCATACAGCCAATCCTGAATGCCATGCTGCGACGGCATGCGTCCGGTGAAAAAAGAAGCTCTGGCGGGGGAGCATACCGGGCAGGTCGTAAACGCCTGCGTCATTTTGGTACCATTTTCGGCCAGCCACTTCATATTCGGTGTTCGCACATCGGGATTTCCGTAGGGCTGCTGTGCCCATTGCGCATGGTCATCCGTGAGAAATACCAGAATATTCGGTCGGCGTGATTTGCCGACATGAGGAACCGCATTGGCGGCAAGAGCCGCAGTGGCGCCGGCCTGAAGAAAGGTACGTCTTTTCATCCGTTATACTCCAAAAAAGAGGACAAGCGGGCTGTGTGCCAAACGGCGGCACAGCCCGCTTGTTAAACCCAGTATGCAAGGCCCTTTACGCTCGTTTGCGTCGCAAACCCAGCAACGCCATGGATCCGATTGCCAGCAAGGCCAATGTGGGCGCTTCGGGCACAGCTGCCGGAGCTGCCGTAAGGGTCAGGCCACTGAACGCCGCCAACGCGCCTGAGCCTGAATAATAATTTCCAAGTTCGATGGCCAACGGTCCCGAAACGGATGCACCGGTGGTGGCAGTAAATACTACCTGATTATAGCTCTGATACGCGGGACGATAACCGCCTGAACCTGAGGTTTGTGTGCCTTTCACATTGAAGCCGGCTAATGCCGTCCCGGCATTAAAGGTCGTGCCGCTTACAGATGCACCATAGGAGAGGTCAAGGTTATCGCCCTGCCACCAGCCCTTCGAGACATATATTGTCCCGATATTCGCCGTAAGGGTATATGTGGTATTGGGTTGCACATCCGTGGTGAGAATTTGGTGGGAGGAAAAGTAATAGCCCTGAAGATAGGTTCCAGCCGGGATGTTTCCCTGGCTGGGGTCTACGGCCACATAACCTCCGCCAGACCAGCCCGGGACGAAACCCGATGTACTGGATGTTCCATCGGAATAGCTGACCGGAGAAGTGAAGGTGGTGGTTCCGACACCACTCGATTTGCCTGCTGAAAGCGTGCCGGTGACCGAAGACCCGGCAGATTCCAGAACCAGATTAAAATCAGGATTCACAATTGGAATATTGGTTCCAAATGCCGCGCCGGCGGAGGCGATTGTTGCCATCGCAGCCATTGCGCTAATTGTTGTCATACGGGGGGTGGTTTCCATAACTCTTTCTCCTTGTATGGAATGTTTTAAACGCTCTGGCCGTTCCAGACAATTGGAACTGCAAAATAACCAGATACCAGATGAATTCAGGATGCGGTCAGTGCCACTCTGGCCTGACCAGTTATGTTGATATATTTTCAATCAGTGCGTGTTAGTTCTGCATGTTCCTCCTTTTTGTATCGCTGGTTGCGGATAAAGTGGTGGCTTAACTGCGTTAAGCCACCACTTTATGACACTTTTGATCTCTCATTACCAGGTGCCCTGGTTGTAGCTTTCCGGCAAATTCGGATTGATGATATTAAGTATCCGCAGGCCGACACTGCCAAACGTACCGGCGCTTCCCGGAGCGGCACCCGAAATATTGTTGTTAATGGGGATAGTGGTGGCGTGGCCATCGAAGAACACAGCATTGGCATAACCGCTATTGGGGCCGTTCTGCATATGCCGATAGCGCAGGCCCTGGCCGCTCTTCCACAGTGGAGCATCCTCGTTGGCGGTTTGTCCGCCAACCAACCCGTTGGCCGGCACGAGATAATTGGGATAGTTCATGTATTGGTGTGCCGGGCCGGTATACCACTTATTGGAATTCTGCTGCCAGTCGAATGTCCAACCGGAATAACCTCTAAGAGATACCTGATTGGCGTCGCCAATGGCAAGGGCCTGCCCAGGATCGGTAATCTGTGAGATTTTGAAGGTGTATGTCTTGTTGGACCAAGTCGTAAAATTCGTAAAGAAATTCGGATTCGCGGAATATGACATATTGGCGCTATCCAATGGTGGAACAATCAACTCCGCCGGGCAATCAAACAAGGCGTTATACGCCGCAGCCATTCCTGGATCTTTCAGACCATACTGGTTGCCATTGCTGTAGGTAAGCCCCCAACTTGGTGTTGGACGGATGCCTTGCTTAAAGGAAAAAAGCAGTGCATCCCAACTGCATTGGCCCCATTGCTGCGGCCACTTGGTCTCCGTGGAGGTGCCGAAAGGAATGGCACCTTCCCAAGATTGCGCATATTCATCGGTCAATTGCCCGAGAGACCGCAAATTAGACAAGCATGCGATGCTTAACGATTCCTGCTTGGCTTTGGCCAATGCCGGCAGCAGCAGGGCAATCAACAGGGCAATAATCGATATGACAACCAGAAGTTCAATGAGCGTGAAGCCGCGCTTCACCCTGATACATCGTCCAAGCCGAACTTTGTTCATTTGGATTGTGGAAGCGGTATACATGGCAGCAACTCCTTAGTAAAAAACCATCTATCTCGATAGGCCTGATCATCGGATCAGATTCACAACTTCAATATCGTTACCGTTGCCTGAAAAAGATGTCGCAACGCCTGCAAGACCATTTCGCGTGGCAACCGCTATCAAAGCAATGCCATTTGAAATCTCTGACAATCAGTATAGCCCGGTAAAAACAAAATGGTAGGCCATATTTTGAAAAAAAACTTCTGATTTTGTATCATGCGTTGAGGTTCAACCGTATACAATCGCATGGGAAATCAGTTCAATAAGTGCGTTGTATCACACTTCTCATTTGATGCTGAGTGTTGGTTCCTGGATTTGCGTCTCAACATCGGGTGCTGATCTCCGAGGACAGGGTGGCTGTCAGATTCGCTGGTACGCAGCCAACGTAACAATGTTGCATTCTTGGAATTGAATGTTTTCGGGGAAAGCCTCCGCAGGGGGCAATTCCGTTCGGTAGAGCCGACCCGCGATGTAGAACGCAGAGTGTGCGGTTCAGCCTTGCAGGATTAACATATATGGTCTCCATCACGACAAGTGGGGACAGGATCGGACCGCTGACTTGTGGAATGTAGTTCAGTTCCATGAAGAAGAGACTGCGTGTCAAAACAAAGCGGACTGCGCCACGACATGGCGCAGTCCGCAGCACTCGTACGGACTAAAATCGCTGACGAATCAGGCCCGCTTGCGCTTCATACCAAGCAGTGCCAATCCACCGAGACCAAAAATCGACAGGGTCGCCGGTGCGGGTACCGCGGAAACCGGCGTTAAAGAAACATCAAAAATTGCATTGGGTGTTAATGTGCTGGTGGTTAATGTGCCGCCGAACAGATTTGATGTGCCGGGTGTGAACATTGCCAATTGGCCGCCGGAATAATCGGCATTGGGATCCACACCCAGGCCGCTGTAGCCGGAGCCGGTAACCAGTGAGTAGCCGTAAACGGAATTAGCGGCCAAGGTTATGGGGTTTGCCAGGGCGAGTTTGAGATAATCCCCGGATGCCGCCGCCGTTCCCGTTGTCACACTACCGCTAAGAATAGCCATGGTCGAGAAATTACTTCCGGAAACGGAGCTGATGTTTATCGTAATGGATGTCCCATCCGCAAACCCACCACTTTCGGACGCGTCTAATACGGTAATGCTCTTCAGGAGGTAGCCTCCCGCATTGGAGCCGGTCGTAAAGGTTTCACCGGCCGGTGCACCACCGTTGTTGGTAAAATAATTGATGGTGGTATTACCGCTGGGGTTTTGGTTATATGCCGTGATTGGTGTTGCTGTGGGAGCCAAATTGGACTGGTCGTATGTGCCGGGAGTCGGTGCGGTGGTTCCCAGGTTCATAACACTGACGGTATTCTGGCTGACGGTCGGTACATTAGTGGGATTGGCAACCAATGATACGTTATTGAATAAAGTCTGCCCACCGCCGTTATTTCCTAAAGTGATTCCCAATGCCCCTGATGCCGAAGCCCCGGTTGTTACCAGTTCTGCGACGGTGTTGGGCGCTTGCCGGTAGCCGGCGGGGTTTCCAAGA
>JAJZJL010000130.1 GCA_021810145.1 Planctomycetota bacterium
CTTGAACCCCAATACCACCTATGATTTGCAAGTGCGGGCCAGTGACAGTGCTGGCGGAAATACTTATCAGAGTTCATGGTCACCAGAGGGTTCCTTCAGCACGGTCGCCTGGTCCTATACAAATTTTGGTGCTACTGCGAATGGAGCCGCTCCAACAACGATAGATAATGGAAGTACTTGGACCATGAGTGGCGAATCGGGCAACGTGCAAGCTGGCCAATTTTGTTTCGCTTACCAGCCGATCTCCCTCGGCTCCAACGGATATACAGTTACGTCGGTTGTAAGTCCGCCATCCGGTGGCGGTAGTGCCGCCGCTGGTGTCGCGGTAACGGTCGGGAGTTCCTACCTGGCCCTCTACATTACTGGCGCTGGAACACTGGCATACTCTTACACCAGTGACGCTGGCGTCGTGACGCAGGCGGTTGGCACGAATAGCGCCAGCGCTATTACCGTGCCCGTTGCACTCGCCATAAGTATTGACAGCGGCGGAAACATTTATCTCTATTACGAAATCCAAGGTGGACCAAGCGGCGACTGGACGTGGGTGGGAACAAAGGGGCCAACTGGCTCCGACTCTTTTAGTGTACCTTGGATCACGTCGGGCACCGCCACGCAAGCCGGGGTTTTCGTCTCATCCGGCGACGCACAAGCATTGGCTACGGCCTCGTTCAGCAGTATAAATGTGAACCCAGGATTTGGGAATAGCTTTTGGCAGGGCATTGGCAGTTGGCTGAGCAGTACGTACCAAGGCATCGTTACGGACGTCAGGACTGTTACCGGCGTTTTAGTAAACCCAGCGCAGGCGATTGAGTCCCAGATCGAGTCGGCGCTCCAAAACACCTCCGGGACTGCGCCCACGTTTAGCCAGTTTACCAATAATCTTGGCAACGCGATCGAACAACAGCTTGTCGGCAACTATTCGGAGGCGCAATTAGAGGAGGGAGTCGGCATATCAGGCGACTATGTGTGGCCTATCATCCCAACGACTCCTACTCCTCCGCCGGTCACGGTAGCATTTGATTTTGGCGTGGCTGCGGACGCGAAACTTGTGTTCACAGCGGGAACTGCCGACCTTCAACTCTCGGCAGATATTTCCGCAACGTTGGAAGGCGGAATTGGGGTGATACTCCCGGGTGGTGGACTAAATGTCAGCCTGACCGAGCCCCAGTTGAACAGTAGAGCCTCCAACCCATTGGACACCAGCGCAAATCTCACGTTCACCGTCAGCGCAGAGGCGATGTTAGATCTTGGCTTTGTCTCTGCCGATTGGCAATACACAATAGGTACTTGGACATTGTTATCCACTGACAGCAGCAGTGGCCAGAACTCGGATGCCCTCCTCCCGCCTCAGGGTCTTGGCCAATTCACTGTTGGTTTTCCGACGGCAACTGACGACAAAGTCGCTGTGTTCGTTGGCCTTGCCGGCACGCTGGACCTGTCAGGCCAGTTCGACGTGGCCTTCCCACAGTTCAGCACAGCACCAACGGCAACTGCGGTCCAGGCGGCTACAGCAACCTACGGCCAAGGTACAACACTTACAGCAGACGTGACGCCAACAAGCGGCACTGCCACGGTCAACGACGGGACGATGACGTTTGCCGTGGACAATAGCGGAGGGCAGCAAGTTGAAACACTGGCTCCCGTCCCAGTTGGCAACGGCGTGGCAACTGTTTCCGTGCCAAGTGGGCTCGACGCAGGCGACTATACCATCATTGCTACCTATAACCCGTCTGCCACTAATCCGGATTTCGGCGGAAGTTCCAATAGCGGATCTCTTACTATTTCCCCAGCCTCGTTGACCATCACGGCAGGTAGTCTAACCACAACATACAGCGGCCAAGTGCCATCCTTTACGGAGGTATCACCGATATATAGTGGTTTCGTGAACAATGATACATCCGCCAGTTTGACAACCCTCCCTTCACAGAACATTGTTAATGCATCGCCCAACGCGGGCGTATATACGGTCCAGGCCAGTGGGGGTGTGGACCCGAACTATGACATCCAATATATCAGCGGTAAACTGACGATTGATCCAGCACCGCTGACGATCACGGCAGCCAACCAAACTATAATCTATGGGAACGGTCCGGAGTTGGCGGTCAACAGCCAAACTGTATTTTATAGCGGCTTCGTGGATGGAGAAACAGCAGCCAATCTAACTACGCAAGCAACGTTGACGTCGGCAGCCTCATCTTCTTCCAATGCTGGAACGTACACCGACGACATCCATGTCAGCGGTGCCAGCGACGCCAATTATAATATCACATACGATTATGGCACTCTGACCATCACGCCGGCAGCTACGAAAACGACGGTGGCGAATGTTTCCGGAAATTACGGAAACAGCACGACATTAACAGCAACCATCGTGAATATTTTATCATCTGCTCAGGTTAACCAAGGGGCGGTGTTATTCGACATAATGAGCGGCTCGACTATTGTGGAGAGTTTGACCTCCGTTGCGGTCTCTGATGGAGTTGCATCTGCGGTGGTTTCCGCTGGCCTTGGTGCCGGTAATTACACTATCGATGCGACGTATAATCCGCCGACGGCGAATGCAAATTTCACATCCAGTCACGGTACAGGCAACCTTATTGTGGCGGGTTCCGCGCCTGCCTTACTCTCAGCCGAATCCGTCAAGGCCCAAGGCAGCGCAGGTACCTTTGGCATCAACCTTCCTTTGACGGGGAGGCCCGGCATTGAGGATCGCATTGGCGGGCCGACGCAATTGGTGCTCACGTTCCAGAATCCCATTGCGCTGGGGAGCAATTTCAGCGTGTCGCTCAATAGTGGCACGCTGGGAACGGCAACCGTCTCAGGTGATACTTTGACGATCAACCTTTCCGGGGCCATGGATGGCCAAACGCTGGTGGTGGGGATTAACAATGTTCAGGACGCCGCCACGGGTGCCGTTGGGAGCTATTCATTGGACGTTGGAGTCTTATACGGTGATGTGGATGGCGATGGTGTGGTCAACTCCAACGACATCAATATTATCCGGGCTGACAGCGGCCAAAACGTCAATAGTACCGACTTCCAGGCTGATTTGGACTGTGATGGGGTGATCAATTCCAACGATATTAACATCGCCCGCTCGCTGTCCGGCGATACGCTGGCATTACCAATTGTGGAAGTTGCCTCAGCCCAGTTGGAAACTACGAATAGCAACACTCTCAATTCACCTTATTCCTCAACGGTTAATGCTGCCGCACAAACTCTGGAGCAACCATCGACAATCTCCCCAGCATCCACTGGAAGCATTCCGTCGCCATCCCAAGCAGATGTTAAGCCTGCCGCTACAATAAAAACGGATCCCATTACAACGCCCAATTTGGTTGGCCCGCGAATCCCGGATTGGAATCTGGCCGATGGTCTTTCCACCGCCGCATTAATGGCTGGAGAACCATTGCTCGCAAAGCTGGCACCCGTATCACAATTTGCGGCATTGCCGGTGCCGACCTCGGTGGCGAGGGGTACTAAGAATTCCGTTTCAACAGAGGCTGCCAAATCCACGCCGCGCAGCGAGTTGAAACATGGTAATGCTTCCCGATATTCGGTGTATCTCCAGATTGAGCCCGTTTATTCGACAATAATTTCTGCGGTTCCCCCGCTCATGGATGATGATCTGTTACAAAATGATCTCATATCGGTTCCGTTGACGGATGCGGGACTTTTGCAATTTGGCAATTGGTCATCGAGTGTCTTTTAAAAAAGGAGAACATCACTATGAACATCCTCACAACCATCGTGGCGACAACAGCCATTGCGGTCAGCGCGTCGTTGGTGTCCGCAACCCCCACGCTGTCGTTGACCAATCCTTCAACCGGCGATCCTTCGGCTACGGTAGCCCCAGGCGGTAGCTTTGCAATCAACGTTGCCCTGACGCCGGATGAGCCGTTTGACGGTTTCAGCTTGTACCTGCAAGCCAATGAGATCGGGTTTTCTGTCACCTCGGACACCAGCGACTGGTCGGGACCGACAAGCAATCCGTTGACATACCCCAACTACCCGATCAATCCGGCGGGTGCTCCGCCGACGATACCCGCCACGGGAAACAGCCATGATTTTGGCTTCGACTCCGAGTTCACAAGTCCGAACGTTGCTGTTGGTAATTATAAGATATCTACGCTTGATGTGTTGGCGGCAAGTACGATGAGTCCAGGCTCATACGAAATCTCTTCTACAGCTGACAGCGAAATATCCGATGCGTCGCTATCTTCTGCGGACATCCACAATATTCCGGTCATTACGTACAACGTTGATGTGGTTCCCGAACCCCCGACGTTGGCATTACTCGCTGTTAGCGGCTTGGCACTATTGGTCAGTCGACGGAGTAAGCGGGCCTGATATTGGCGGGCTGGGGTTGATGCTTCGGAAACGCCACAGGGCGCGGGGACAACAGTGAATGTGGGTAGGGTGCCAGCCATGAGGCATTAGCGGAGAAATTTCATGCGACGAAATTATGGAATCGTCTTGGTACCGTTGGCGATTTGGAAGCCTACCGTTTGCGCCAGTTCCGGCAATCCGCAACTGGCCAATCAGGCTTCCGCCACGGTTGCCGCGCATATTATCCGCGGCCAGACCACCATGGCCCAAGTGAGAAGTATTTATGGAAATCCATTATCTACCACTTTCACCAGCAGCGGGCAGCAGGTGTGGACATACGCCTTTACCAAAACACACGCCACCGGTGCGGATTTCATTCCGATTTACAATGACTTTGAACAATCGGCCGTTGGCAGGAAAAAATCGCTGGTAATTATCTTCAACAAAGCCGGCGTCGTGCGGGATTATTCATTCAATTCGTCGCGGGTGAAACAGCACGAAGGGGTTACGCAATGAAATGGACGGACTTTTTACTGCGTAGGAGAAAGTAACCATAATGAGTTTTTATCAGGAAATTCGTGGTGATGTAGTTAAGGCCGCCGGTTACTTGAAGAAGGCGTTTATCGCCCAAACCGCGGCGTTCATGAAGTTTCGCATCGCGTTTGTCATAAGCCTAGTGCCAGCGGCATTGGTGCTGATGATCGCGTTATTGTTGCCGGCTAATTCACCACAACCGTGGCTGGCTACCGTATTGGCTATAAGCCTCTGGTGTCCTCTTTTCGTTACACTGCTGATGAGCCTGGGGTTGGTCAATCTCTTTATTTCCGGCGATCCACTGGACAGCCGGGCCTTAGGTTCATGGGCAACACTTCTTGCCGGTTCACTGGCCCTGGTGCTTGCGGCACGAATGCTGCCAGTCGGAAATTGGAATCTTAATTTCATCCTGCTGCTGGCTCTGGGATTGTTGGCATTTGGCGGAGGACTGGCGGCCATGCGTCGGTGGATTTTTCTGGCCGTCGGGCTGGAAGTGATTGTGCTTTTGGTTCCAGTAGTTTTTCCAACCTTCAGCTGGGGAATCGGTTCCGCAGTTCGCAAAGCCGACGAAAAGCTGGCCCAATCCATCGCCAGGCCACTTGTCATCAACCCGGCGAAACCGCCTCCATTCTGGAGCCCCGCAACAGGCAATCCGTTGATTTGGTATACGCGTACCACAAATGGAGGATACGTCCTGTTCAGCAATCCGGGCTATGATCCAAATACAGGTTTGCGACTCAAGCCGGTAACTACCGCCGCAAGGCGTAGCGCCATACTGAATTATTTGAGGGCACAGTCGCATGAACAAGCCATGCAACAGGAGATTACGCAGCTTCGCCGGCAAACCGTGCAACCAGCGGCAAATTTGCCTCAAGCAGCACAGAAGCTGATTCTGGCTGATCCTGAACCATTGCATATCACCTCATACCATCAGGCCATGACGATGGATTTAACTCCGCCCGGCGGTCTGTGGTACACGGTGGATTCCGGTGGGACATACCGGTTCTTCTCCAGCTACGGCCTGGACCCGGTAACCAAAACTCCGGACAAACTGATCACCGCGACTATTGCCGATAAAATTCGGAAATATTTCGAGCGGTATTATTGGCCGAAAGAACCGGATCATATCGCAATTCGATCGGAGAAGCAGGCTCTGAACGTAAACTTTTTCCCACCGGGCGGGCTGTGGTACGACCACGGCGGCACGTTCGGGTATCGCCTGTTTGATGGTCCGGGGACTGATCCGCAAACCGGTGAGCCATTAACGCGGGTGACGCCTGAAATTGCAAAGCGGCTTCGAGCAACATTCCGCCATGCGATCTGGCCGGCACAATAACGGCCGCGGCGTGGTGTAGACAGGATATTCCTGATCGTCGCAAGTTCGGCGTGGCATGAATCTCAACAACATGGTATATTCCCATTTCGATTATCAATGAAAAGGTGTCGGCAGCGGGTTTTACGTCATAGATTGCGGATTACATGGAATGGTTACGGGTAGATTGTTTATGCTCATACGCACAATTCTGGCCAATAAAATCCGCGGAATGCTTGGCCCCGCTTCTATAACCGGCCGCGCCACAATTGTATTCTGCGGTAGCGTCGGGGCACTGTGCGTTGCATGCGGTGCCGCATCATTATTGACTTTTAATCAAGTGACCGCGGAACCCACTCCCAAGGATCTTTCCTACCCCGCCGTCGCCAAACCGTGGCGGGATGTGAACTTGTCGTTCAGTCGGCCGGGGCGCGTGGTGAAAATACTCGTTCGTCGTGGACAAATCGTAAAGAAGGGACAGGTGCTCGCGGAAGAAAATGACCGCCAGCAGAAAATCGCGGCGCAACTTGCCGATCTCGCCGGCCACAGCACGTTGCGGATTCAAGCCGCGCAGGCGGAATTGGCGCAGGACGCCGTATCGCTCAAACGAACGCAATGGGCCGCCGGCCAACACGCGGCAACCCCTTTTGAAGTTCGGCGGGCCGAGTTGAAAGTGACCATCGACACATTAAGCCTCAAGCTGGCGGAGTTGAAACACCAGCATGACCTGCTTGCATGGAAAGCGGCGCAACTGGCGGTTCAACGGCGAAAAATCACCGCTCCATTTGCCGGCATAATTGAAAATCGTTTTATCGATGCGGGCCGGACGGTTGACGCGTTCAAAAAAGTGCTGGAAATTGTCCAGGTAAACCGGTTGCGGATATTTGTTCCCGTACCGCTGGTGGCGGCCGAGGCGCTTCGTACGGGACTGACCGCGGAGATTTCCATGGCCGCGGGGCAGCGGGCCGACGGAATTATTATCTGGCGCGCCACAGTCGCCGATTCCGCCAGTAATACGGTGCTGGTGGAGATTCAAGTCGGCAATCCCCGGCTCATGCCCGCCGGACAGCAGGTGCGGGTGACATTTTTGCCGCCGACGCCGGCGGCAAATTCAAAAGCCGGTGAACGCGGACAACATATTTCCGGGCGTCAGGCAACTGCGGGCCGGCCCATCGGAGGCGCTGAGCGATGAGTGTGGAAGTCCCCAGCCCCATGAGCACCGTTCAGGTTTTGGTGCCCCAACAGCAGTGGGCGGACGTGCGCGCCCGGCTCATGGATGCCACCGCGAAGCTCGATCAATGGGCTTTGGCCATGGACCTTGCCGCGCAAACCGCCGACCTTAACCGGTTTATGGCTCTGGCCATGGCGGTGTGCAATATTCTGGCCTTGCGCTATAAGGCTTGCCGCGTATCACTGGGAATTTTGCGCGGGCGAAATGTTCACGTCATGGCGATGAACCAGACTGAAAAAATTCTCCGTAAAATGCAACTGGTGCGGGACATCGAAGAAGCGATGGAGGAATGCCACGACCAGGATGCGGACATTCTCTTCCCTTCACCGACCGCAGGTAATTTTATTACCCGCTGCGCCGCCAAAATGGTTTCCGCACACGGCACCGGCACGGTATTGGCGCTGCCATTGCGGCGCGACGGGTGCGTGGGCGTTCTATTGCTGGAATTTGAGCCCGGCGGCAATGTAACAGCCTCTGATTTGGCCGCCCTGCGAACCGCGGCCAACATGCTGACACCGCGCATCATGGACTTGTATGATTTTGACCGCTGGTTTGGTGCACGCTGGGCCCGCGACTGGCGGAAACATCTATCCAAACTCGTCGGCCCCACCCATACATGGATGAAGGCCGCCGCCATTGCCATCGCTGTGTTTCTGTTCTGGGCTTTTTTTGCCAGGGGCACTTTCCATATTATTGCGCAGTTCACGCTTGAACCCGTGCGACAAGCACAAATTGTCGCCCCTTTTGACGGCTACATCAAAACCGTTCTGGTGCGGCCCGGCGATAAGATCATCGCACATCAAACCGTTCTGGCTCAATTGCATACCGCTAAATTGCGCGATCAATTGGCGGCCGCCCAGGCCCAATATGCCGCCTATGCCAAACAGGCCCAGGTGGCCCAGGCCAGGGGGAAGATCGCGGACATGCAGATTGCCGATGATTCCATGAATGGGGCCGGTGCCAAAATCAGGCTGCTCCAGCGACAGATCGCCCATGCCACGATTACTTCACCCATTTCCGGAGTCGTATTGACCGGCAATCTGCTGCGCCGCATAGGCGCGCCGGTGCATCTGGGTGATGTGCTTTTCAAAGTTGCGCCCATGACGCCCCTGCTGGCAAGAATCAATGTGCAGGATGGCGACATTTTGTACGTTAAAACCGGTCAGAAAGGCAGCCTCGCTACGGCTTCATACCCGGCTGAAAAAACGGCTTTAACCGTCAGTCATATCGATCCGCTGGCGATGGTCAAGCATAAGCAAAATATTTTTCGTGTACGAGCGGCCCTTGCGCACCCGCCAAGCTGGTTTCGGCCGGGCATGCAGGGTACCGCCCGCATAAATGCCGGAAAACGCCGCTATATCTGGATATGGACCCGCGGTTTGATTAACTGGATTCGCATGAAACTCTGGCTTTGAGAGATTCACCGCTATGACCCAACGTTATAAAAAAAAGCCGGCACGCGGAGATAACAATCCCCGCCTGCGCCGGTCTGCCGACAATATTGCCGCTTCGCGCCGCGGACTGTTTCAGCTTGCCGGCGTTACGTTGGGCCTTATCACCCTGTCCGCCTGTACCTCGCCGTTCGGTACGCAAAATGGCACTCCGTCCGGCACTGGCTTTGCGGACAGCGTTCTGGCGCACGATCTATCCGATGGCCAATTGTTGACGCATCCAACCGTTATGCCGGTGGATCAAGGCGTGCATGAATTGCATGCCGACACCCAACCCCGCCCGGCGTCGCCGCTTACTCAATCAGGCTCGCCCCAGGCGGTTATTCCCGCGGGCACGGCCGGCCATGCCGCTACCGTGGTGAAAAACATTCAACTGCCGGTGCGTATGACACTCATGCAGGCCATTGCCGATGCCATGCAGCATAATTTATCCATAAAAATTCAGTCCTATACCCCGGCCATTTCAGAGTCGCAGATTGTCGCCGCGGAAGCGGTGTTTGATCCCACTTTTGTTGGTCAGATTCAATATCAACACCTGGATCAGCCCACTCCCTATGCTCAAACATTAGGCTCTCCAAATTCGCCGGTTGGCATCAACAATGAGGATCAGGTTAATTCCCAAATCGGAGTTAAGAAACTGCTTTCAACGGGCGGAACAGTCTCTTTGATCGGCTCAGATAATTATCAGGATTTTCATTCCTCCACGAGTTTGCCGCCGGACATCAACCCCTCTCATACTTCTGATTTAGCCCTGGAGCTTAAACAGCCCCTGTTGCAGGGCTTTGGTTCACAGGTTAATAATGCCCAGATTTATATCGCGCGCCGCAATCAGCAGATCGCCCTGTCGGAGTTCCGGGCGGAGGTTATCAAGATCGTTTCGCGGGTGGAACGCACCTATCTGCAATTGGCACAGGCCGCCGCCGATCTGCATTTTGAGCAACAACTGGTGCGCCAGGCAAAAAAAACACTGCTCCGTTTGAAAAATCGCCTGCACATGGATGTGGATTCCGTGCAGATGAATCAGGCCCGGGCCGCGGTGGACCAGGCCAAATATAATCTTGCCTCCGTGCGGAAGCAGGTGGGAGATTTATCCGAAACGCTCAAAGCACTCCTGAACGATCCCGCGATACCCGTTGGCCCGGGCCCCAATATTATCCCCATTAACAAACCCACCGCCGTGCCATTTGCCTACGATCTCGATCAGGACATTGCCACGGCATTGCAGCAACGCGGCATCATGCGGCGCGACCGCATGGCCGTGGAAAAAGCCGGGATTCGCCGCAGCGTGGCGGAAAACGCCTTGCTTCCGAAGGCGGACCTTATTGCCGCCACGGATTCATCGGGCTTGTCACCCGATGGCAGCTTTCCCGGTGGATTTAACCGCATGATTTCCGACCCACACATTGGATTTACCGTCGGACTGGACCTGGAAATCCCCATTGGCAATCGTGCGGCACGTGCCCAGTTATATCGCCGCCGTCTGTTGCGCCGCCAGGCGTTAACCCAGATGCTCAAAGACGCCCAGGATATCGCGCGGGATGTCGCCAGTGATCTGCTGAATCTCACCGCGGACTGGCGGCAAATTCATCTCGCCCGCCGCCGCCGCAAATCCGCCGCGGCCGTCCTGCGCGGCCTGGAAGTGGAGGAACTCTCCGGCCAGGCCCTGGACCCCACGTTCCTCCAATTGGAACTCAACGCCCAGCAGGACCTGGCCCAGGCCGAAATAACCGAAGCCCAGGCCTTAACCAGTTACAATATTGACATGGTGAAATTTCAACGCGACCAGGGCACCCTGTTGGAATTTGACCGCGTCGCCATTGCACCGGCTCCGGTGAAAAATGGACGATAAGCAAGTTTTTGCCAAACGCCAGTTAGCCGCAGTAAAGTAGCGCGTATGGCCCTAAAGATTCTCCTTGAGTTTGGGGTTTCAAGTTGTTGTTGCATTTTCTCGCCTTGCCGCAATGGGTTCTGTGCATCACCGTGAAAGAATTACCTGACCCGATAGGTTGTTACAAGCAGTCGAAAAGCGATGATCAAAACCTTAATAAAAAATTATTCATAATTTTTTCATTTTTTCCTTGACACGCGATTATCGGCCTTGATATAAATTTAAAAATCATTTCCATCGACCGGGGAAACGAGTTCCGACCGATGGTGCTTTTCCGGGGCTGAGAATCAGAGTCTGGTATCAGTGCGACGCCTTTTCCTGAATCCCGCAAGGGATTCAGGTCATATTTCTGCAGGATAGGAAAGGTTGTGTGTCATGGTTCAGGCTAAAGCGAAACGGCGCGGGAAAACTGTGCGTAAATTTTTGGCTGGCGTTCACCGGGGGTATTTGCCGTGGCTGACCCACAGCATCCGCCAGTTGCGGCCGGATGCCGTGCTTTCGACACTGCGCGAGGTGCGCCTCAACCGGCGGCTTCGCCAGCCCGAACGGCACGGGCCGATGCTCGAACAGCTTGAGCCGCGAATTATGTTATCCAACGTGAGTTGGATTGCAGTCTCCGGGGGCGATTGGAGTGTCGGGGCTAACTGGAGTACCGGCACGGTACCCGCCAGTGGCGACACGGCGATCATTGCCAATCTCAATCCTGGCGCACAGGTTACGTACAGCACCGGCAGTTCCACCGTGGCAGCGGTGCAGGCTTCAAGCCCTCTGGAAATCACCGGCGGCACGCTGGCTGTCACCGGTTCCACTGCAATCACAGGCACAACCTTCACGCTCGATGGTGGAACGCTGGCGGACACAACTCTGTCCACCGCCAGCGGCGGGGTAATCCAGACCGCTGCCGGTTCCACCACCACGCTGGACGCAGCGACACTGAATTCCAATCTGACGATTTCCACAAATTCCACCCTCGACATCGCCGACAGCCTGACATTGGGAAGCGGCACCACCATCACCGTCGATGCCGGCGGCACGCTGAACTTCATCGACGGCACCAGCAACACCCAGACCGTTTCCGGTAGCGGCAGTATTGTACTGGACGCCGCCAGCGGCAGTTACGCTGCGGGGCAAATCAATGCCAGTGGTGCCAACTCCGGCTCTCAAGTGACCTTTGATAACGGCGTGAATATAACCGGGTTGGGAACCAGCACCGCCCCCAATAGCATCACCGCCGCCAGCGGTAACACGATTGCTTTCGATGACACGGTAACTAACGCCACAATCTCGTCATCCGGCGGCTATCTTCAGGCCGATGGCTCTTATGGTTCGGCCACAGTATTCGACGCGGTAACATTGGCCAACAATGTTTCGATTGGTGGAGGTGGCTACGGAAATGGAGCGACACTGGATGTTGCCGATGGCTTAAGCTTTACCCATGGAGCGGTTCTGTCATTCGCCGGGTACTCCGGCACTCTGGCGTTTGTCAACGGCCAAAGCGCCAGCCAAAGCGTAAGCGGAAGTGGTACGATCCAACTTACCAATCCCACCACGGGCAGTTCCGGGTCACTGACCGTAAGCAGTTCCACCAGTTCCATCACGGTTGATAGCGGGGTCGCAATCACCATGGGCAGTGCCGGCTATGGCGGCTACGGTTTTGGCGGGTCGCCGAGTATCACGGTTGCCGGGAGTTTAATTGATTATGGAAGCATCACTTCCGCAGGTGGCGACGCCACTATCAGCGGTTCAGGCACATTGACGAATTATGGCGGGATCACCGCCGGAACCAACGGATCAAATGGTACATCCAATACGTTTACCATAAGTTCCAACGTTCAAAGTTACGCCGCGTTCAATGCCGACGGTGGCATTATCGATTTTAGCGGCGGCACCAATACTCTCGGCGCAGGGAGTTCCCTTCAGGCTTCGGGTACTTACGGTTCCATTGAACTTAGTGGCGCAACGCTGACAGCGGATGCCGCAGTAAGTGCCAACGCTCTGAACTTCAGCAGTGGCACGATCAACGGCACAGGTTCGGTGAATCTCTCCGGCACCGGCAACACCTGGAGCGGGGGAACCAATGACGGGATTGTAACGGTCGCCAGCGGTGCGGTGCTCAATATTACCAGTACGGTCTATCTGGGCAATACGGGTATCAGTGGCGCGGCGTTGGATAACGCCGGCACGGTGGACATGACCAGCAATGGCACCTTTTATCTCTACGATAACGCGGCGATCAACAATGAAACCAGCGGTACGTTTGACATCCAGAACACCGGGAATTTCAATGCCCAGGACGTGACATCGCTGAAGTTCAACAATGCCGGCATCCTGGAGAAGACGGTCAATACGGGCACCAGCACGTTGGGTTCCTACAGCACCTCCGGGGTGGCGTTGGTCAACGCCTCCACCGGCACGGTGGTGGTGGACGCCGGCACGTTGGAACTCAATGCCGGGGGTTCCAATGCCAACACCAGTGGGACCGCATTCACCGTCGCCGGTGGGATACTGAACTTCAGCGGTGAGACCTTCGCGCTCAATGGCAATACGACCATCAGTGCCACCGGCAGTGGTCAGATTGATCTAACCGGTGCCACACTGACGACCAATGGGATATTAACCATTAACGCTCTGAACTTCAGCAGTGGCACGATCAACGGCACAGGTTCGGTGAATCTCTCCGGCACCGGCAACACCTGGAGCGGGGGAACCAATGACGGGATTGTAACGGTCGCCAGCGGTGCGGTGCTCA
>JAJZJL010000131.1 GCA_021810145.1 Planctomycetota bacterium
AATATTAAAGACAGCCATGAAATAAAGCTTATTGAACAGGCCGTTACCATTGCGGAGCACGGCTTTGAAGCGCTGAAAGCCCATTTGAAGGCGGGGCAGACGGAAAATGAAATTGCCGGACTGCTGGTATATGAAATGCGGCGGCGGGGCGCGTCGAACGCCAGTTTTGATCCCATTGTCGCCGCCGGAGCCAACGGCAGTCTGCCGCATTACCGTCCCGGGGCGGTGAAGTTGCAGGCCAATTCGGCGTTGCTGGTGGACTGGGGCGCCATATTCAACGGCTACCGGTCGGATCTTACGCGGATGGTGTTTTTGGGTGATCCGCCGCGGAAAATCAGGGAAATTTATCAGATTGTGCTCGAATCGCAGGAAGCGGCGATCGCGGCGATCAAACCCGGCGCGGCGGGCAAAAAAATTGATAAAATCGCGCGTGATATTATTACCCGGGCGGGTTTTGGCAAGGCGTTCGGGCACAGTCTGGGCCATGGGGTGGGGCGGGATATTCATGAACAGTTGTCGCTTTCCCAGCGCAGTGATGTTATCCTGAAACCCGGTATGGTTGTCACCGTTGAGCCGGGGATATATCTTCCCGGCATTGGCGGAGTGAGAATAGAGGACGATATACTGGTAACGGAAACGGGCTGCCGTGTGTTAAGCAGCATTCCTAAGACGTTGAATTCAGCCTGGCTGTAATCCCCGTATTGTGCGGCGGATGGCTTTCGGAGAAAAATTGATTATGGCGACCAAGGAAACGTTCACAGACAATAAGCGGGTCAAAGACCTTATCAAGCTCATGTCGGATCATGGTCTGACGGAAATTGAGCTGGTGGAAGACAAAGCAAAAATCCGCCTGAAGCGCGATCTGGCCCCGGTGGGCATACCAATGCCCGCGGCGGCGGTGGTGCCCATGGCGCAAGCGGCACCGGCCGCGGCGGGAGCCGCCAATGCCGCCGCCCCGGCGGCCCCGGCTGCGGATGAGGGGCTGACACCGATTAAATCGCCCATGGTGGGGACGTTTTATACCGCGAGCAATCCGGATTCGGAACCCTTTGTAAAAATTGGCACCACGGTCGGAAAAGATACGGTTGTGTGCATCATTGAAGCCATGAAGGTATTCAATGAAATCCGTGCGGAAGTCAGCGGCGTTGTGACCAAAATACTGGTACAAAATGGTCAGCCGGTGGAATTCAATCAACCGTTATTCTTGGTAAAAGCCCAGTAAAAAGTTACCGGGCGTCGATGAGGACGATATGTTTTCCAGAATTCTTGTGGCCAATCGTGGCGAAATCGCATTGCGCATTATCCGGGCGTGCCGGGAATTGGGTGTTGAGGTTGTGGCGGTATATTCAGAAGCCGATCGCGACGCAGCTTATCTGAAACTTGCGGATCAGGCGATCTGCATAGGACCGGCGGCGGCGGCGGAAAGTTATCTCAACATTCCCCGGATTATTTCCGCCGCGGAAGTTGCGGATGTGCAGGCCATTCATCCCGGCTTCGGCTTTTTATCAGAAAACGCGCACTTTGCGGATGTCTGCCGGAGCTGCAAAATCGAATTCATCGGACCATCGGTGGAATCGATGAAAATGCTCGGTTCCAAGCTGGCATCCAAGGAACTCGCCAAGCAGTGCAAAGTACCGTTGACGCCCGGAAGCGATGGACCGATTCAGTCGGAAAAAGAAGCGGTGGATGTGGCCAAAAAAATCGGCTATCCGGTGATTATTAAAGCCTCCGCGGGCGGCGGCGGCCGGGGCATGCGCGTGGCGCACAACGAAATTACGCTCAAAAGTTCGCTCAATGCCGCCCGGGCCGAAGCGGAAGCGGCCTTTAAGGATTCCACGGTATTTATTGAAAAATACCATGAGGAGCCGCGGCACGTTGAAGTGCAGATTCTTGGTGACAAGCACGGCAATGTGGTGCATTTGTTTGAGCGCGACTGCTCGATTCAGCGCCGGCACCAGAAACTTGTTGAAGAATCGCCGTGTCCGGTTATTGACGACGCCACCCGGCAGGAACTCTGCGAAAGTGCGGTGCGGCTGGCCAAGGCCGCGGGATATTATTCCGCGGCCACGGTTGAATTTGTCATGGACAAACAGAAGAAATTCTACTTTCTGGAAGTCAACACCCGCATTCAGGTGGAGCACCCGGTGACCGAATCGGTTACCGGGCAGGATCTGATTCAATGGCAGTTGCGCATTGCCGCCGGCGAAAAACTGGATATCACGCAAAAGGACATTCGCCTCAACGGTGCCGCCATTGAATGTCGCATCAATGCGGAAGATCCGGATCGTAATTTTACTCCTTCTCCGGGATTGCTGGAAGAATTTGCTCCGCCGGGAGGCCCCGGCGTGCGATTGGATACCCACGCGTATCAGGGGTATCGCATCGGCCCGAATTATGACAGCATGATCGGTAAATTAATTGTGCATCGGCCCACACGGGATCAGGCCATTGCCACGATGCGCCGGGCCTTGGATGAATTCCGCGCCGGTCCGGTGAAAACCACCATCCCGCTGCACCGATTTATCATGAATTCACAGGATTTCCGCCAGTCCCGTGTGGATACCGGATGGATTGAACGCACACGCCGCGTGAGCTGATCGATACATCCGTTGCGGAGTTGTAAACCGGGTGAGTTGTGAAATTACGTATTTCAGCATTCTCCGCATGGGTATGGGGCTTTGGCCTGCTGTTGGCCATTGCTGCACCGGTAATCCGGGCGGATAAACTTGTTACACTCACCGGGCAGATTCAATCATCCCGGCCGATTACCCGCATTGAAGCTGTGGAACGCAATCGGGCCAATGTGCTGGCGGTAAGCACCAACAAACCTTCCGCCTGGGTGTTTGCGGGGAAAATAAGTCCCGCAACGGGAGCGTTTCGCATTCCGGGCATTCCGCCGGGCCACAGCTATGATCTGATCGTTTTTGCCGGTTCGGCGCGATGGGAGGGCGTGGATATGCGCTATTATCGTCCCGTGCAACCCGGACCACCGATGACCCGAAGCGACTTAAAACAGATTGTCACATTCATTGAAAAAATTCCGCGCTTTACCAACTACAACCGCCCGCTCTGGATCGCCGGCGATCATAATCATGCCACGCTGGTGGTGGAGCAGATCCGCAGTCATCGCTTTTATTCCGGCCATCGTGGTTCGATCATTTTTCGTGTGGCGGTATGGTATTTTGAACGATATTACGCCGGCTGGCAGAAGGTCAGCAATCTGGGCAAAGTCATGACGCGGTGGCGCGGCCCGGCGGATAAAGTGACCAATCCCTGGCAATATCTGCCCGCGCTGGGCGGCATTTCGGTTTCACCGGCGGGGACATTCAAACCGATTCATATACGTTTGCCGAAGCCCAGTCCGCATCATGGTCTCGATGGAGCCATTCCCACGGGAAAATAAAGCGATAATCAAAGGTAAGCATCAATGATGTCAAAAGCGAAGATCGATGAGCTGTTAAACTGGAGCATTCGCCTTTTATTATGCATCGTGGTGGTACTGCTGGCGGTCGGAGGCTTTCATTATGTTGCGCATAACCCGGATTCCCGATCCGGCAACGGGCAATACAACGTGCGATCTTTTGGCGCTACCGGCAACGCCACCACGCTGGATACCGCCGCGATTCAGCGGGCCATCGACACCTGCAGCCGTTTCGGAGGGGGAAAAGTTGTTTTTCCCGCGGGGACTTATTTATGCGGCACGCTGGAATTGAAATCCAATGTCACCCTGGATCTGCTGGCGGGGGCGGAAATATTCGGCTCACCGAATATCAAACATTACCGTACGGTTGATCCATTTATTGACGGTGATGGCCAGGCGTTTGGTTATTGTCTCATTGGCGCCAATCACGCCAATAACATTGGCATTGAAGGCTCCGGAGCCATCAACGGCAACGGGGTGGGCTTCCGCGGCGACCGGCCGTTTCTGATCCGCCTGGCGCACTGCAACGGCATAACGGTGCGAGATGTCACGCTGGAACAATCGGCGGCATGGGGCTTGAATCTGTATCGGTGCCGGCAGATTCTGGTGGATTCTGTGCATATCTGGAATCATGCCAATTACAACAATGATGGCATTGATATTGACTCCAGCAGTCTGGTACATATCACCGGATGCGATATTAACTCCGAGGATGATTGCATTGTCTTCAAAACCACCACGCCCAACAGTTGTTCGCACATCCGCGTGGATCATTGCCGGTTAAGCAGTCAGTGCGCGGCGGTTAAATTCGGCAGTGAAACCATGGGCACCATGCGAGATATTCATGTCAAAGACTGCTACGAGTATGATACCCGCCTCGGGGGGATAAAAATTTTATCCGTTGATGGCGCCCATATCAGCAATGTGCGATTCGACAATATTCAAATGAAAAATGTGGATATGCCCATATTCATCCGCCTGGGCGGCCGACTTTCGACGTTTCATCCCGGGCAGACGCCGCGCAGCGTCGGCCGCATTAACAACATCGTTATTCGCAATGTCACAGCCCAGGCATCCAATCAGGGGCGGCTGCTTTTTCCAACGGGTATATTTATTACCGGCATTCCCAACCATGATGTCGGGCATGTGCTGCTGGAAAATATTGCCATTCGGCTTTCCGGTGGCGCGCCGGCCGGGGCTGACCATATCCGCGTGCCGGAAAATATTACCGGCTTCCCGGACTTCTTTCTTTTTGGGCTGTATCTTCCCGCCTACGGCATGTACGCCCGCCACGTCGATGACCTGATTCTCAACAATGTCCGGTTTCAACTGGAAAATTCCGACGCCCGTCCCGCAATACTGTGTCAGAACGTCAAACATATTCAATGGACCAACGCGCCCGCTCCGGTTATGCAGAGCCTGCCGGCCTCCGATGAGCCGTAACGAAAAGGCGCCGGCCGCTTTTGGCTCAGCGCACCGGCGGGTTGGCCGCACATCGCACGGCAAGGCCCGCCCCTGTGGCATCGGACACGGTTGTTGATCCATTGCCTGGTTATGCCTGATATGTGACCGCGATGCGTTGAGTGGATACAATAACAACCTGTCGGCGGCGATTGGCCGCGGAAGATGTATGGCTCCTGCGGAAGGCGAAATAATGGCATCCAAAGAAGACGTTTTAGACGCATTGCGGACCGTTCAAGATCCGGAATTGTTCAAGGATATTGTCACGCTCAATATGGTTAAGTCCGTGGAGGTGCATGGCGGAACGGTCAAGATCGACGTGGAGCTTACCACCCCGGCGTGCCCCCTGAAGGATCGTATTCGCGCGGATGTCAACGCGGCGGTTGCAAAGGTGCCGGGCATCAGCAAGGTGGACATTACGCTCAGCAGCCGGGTGCGGGCGGCGGGAGATCAGCGAACGGTGCTTCCCGGCGTAAAAAATATCATCGCGGTTGGCGCGGGAAAGGGGGGCGTAGGCAAAAGCACGATTTCCGTGGCCATAGCGGCGGGGCTGGCCATGCGCGGCGCCACCGTGGGATTAATGGATGCGGATGTATATGGTCCATCGATACCGACCATGACCGGTCTGGAAGCGCAGTCGCCGGCGGTTCAGGGGGATAAAATCATACCGTTTGTCGTTGGGCCGCAGGGGCAGACCATCAAGGTCATGTCCATTGGCTTTATTGTGCCGCGGGAAAAAGCGCTGATCTGGCGGGGGCCGATGGTTCATGGTGTGATCAAGCAGTTTCTTGAACAGGTTCAATGGGGCGATCTGGATTATCTGGTGGTGGATTTACCGCCCGGAACCGGGGATGTGTCATTGACCCTGGCACAATCGATTCCGCTGACCGGGGCGGTGATCGTGGCCACTCCGCAGGAGGTGGCGTTGATGGATGCGCGCCGGGCCGTGCGGATGTTCCAGCAGCTTGGCGTATCGATTCTGGGAGTGGTGGAAAATATGAGCTATTTTGTCTGTGATCACGGAACGCAGTATGACCTTTTCGGTCGCGGCGGCACACAACGCATGGCCACGGAAATGGGCCTGCCGTTTCTGGGAGAATTGCCCATGGATATCCGCATTCCGGGGCACGGCGATAAGGGGGAGCTATTTGCCGGCTTCAAGGCTAATTCTCCATCGCGGGGCTTTTTAAACTCCATTGTGGAAAATCTCGCCGGGCAGATCAGCGTGCGCAATATGACCCGCCCGGCGGCGAAATCGTTGAAACTGGAGGTTACCGATTAGCGCCTGGGCAAAGTGATTTGCGGTTGGGAATTGTTCGCATACAATTCAGGGTAGTGGCCGATGGTGGCCCGGCAGGAGTGATTTGTGGCTGAAGAAAAATTTGATCTGGTCATTATTGGTTCCGGTCCCGCGGGTTATGTTGCGGCGGTGCGGGCGGGGCAGCTTGGAAAGAAAGTGGCGTGTGTGGAACGCTCGGAACTGGGGGGAATATGCCTGAACTGGGGTTGCATTCCGACCAAAGCCCTGATTCAGGATGCCCACTTGATGCACCAGATGCACCGGGCCGCCAACGATTACGGTATCACAGTGGGTACCGAAAAAATGCAATGGGAAAAAATTGTGGCGCGCAGCCGTTCCGTGGCGGTAACCATGAGCAAGGGCATCGAATTTCTGTTTAAGAAAAACAAGGTAACAAAGTTTTCCGGTACCGGTTTTGTGCCCAAAGCCGGCGTGGTGGAGGTGCGCGATGATAAAGGCGCTGTGACCAGCACGCTGAAAACCGAAAAAATTCTGGTCTGCACCGGTGCCCGCAGCCGGGATTTACCGGGCATCAAGCCGGATGGAAAAAGAATTATCACCAGCCGCGAAGCCATGATTCTGCCGAAAATTCCGGGCAAAATGCTGATTATCGGCGCCGGTGCCATCGGCGTGGAATTTGCCTATGTGTATAACGCCTTCGGCACGCAGGTTACGCTGGTGGAAATGCTGCCCAACATTCTGCCGATTGAAGATGCCGATGTCAGCACGCGACTGGAAGCCATTTTCAAAAAACGCGGAATGGACGTGCGCACGAACAGCAAAACCGAAAAAGTGGAAGTGAAACCGGATGGCGTGGCGGTGACGGTATCGCGTGATGGCAAAAGCGAAACGATAACGGTTGATCTGGTACTGCTGGCGGTTGGCGTAACGGGAAATGTTGAAAATCTTTTTGCCCCCAGCGCCACCCCGATGATGGACCGGGGAGCCATTAAGGTTGATAAGAGCCTTAAGACCTCCATTGACGGTATTTACGCCGCCGGCGACGTGATCGGCCCTCCATGGCTGGCGCATGTGGCGAGCATGGAAGCCACCATTGCGGTGGAACGCATGTTTGAAGTCAATAAGCGGGAAATGGATTACGCCACGATCCCCGGCTGTACCTATTGTTACCCGCAGGTGGCCAGCGTGGGGTTAACCGAAAAACAGTGCAAGGAAAAATCACTGGATTACGAAGTTGGAAAGTACAATTTCGCGGCCAATGGAAAAGCGCAGGCCATGGGCGAACCCGATGGCTTTGTTAAACTGATTTTTGATAAAAAGTATGGTGAGCTTCTCGGTGCGCATCTGCTGGGCGCGGAAGCCACGGAAATGCTCGCGGAACTTGTGCTGGCCCGCCGGCTGGAAGCCACGCGTGCCGAAATTGCATCCACCATTCATGCGCATCCCACGCTTTCCGAAGCCGTGATGGACGCCGCGATGGTAGAGGGTGCACATTGACATGGCATTGAGAATATGGGAATCAGGATCTGGAATGAGCCATGGTATCGCCGGATTCAATATCCCAAATCAATGTTCCAGATTCCGGATTCTAGGTTCTAGATTCTGCATTCTAAAAAGAGGATTCCCATGGAACCGGATAACAACCCGCTGTTAAATAACCCCAATACGCCACCGGTTCCGTCGGCATCGGACACAGGAAGTCCGGCATTGGCACCGCCAGTGCCGCCGGCGGTGGCGACGGTGCCCGCTGTGAAGAACCGTGCTGCCGGCAATCACATTCCGGCAAAACCCAATCCAGGGCTGCGCGAAACGCTTGAAACGGTGATCCTGGCTCTTATTCTCGCTTTTACCTTCCGCACGTTTTGTGTGGAAGCCTTTGTTATTCCAACCGGGTCCATGGCACCGACGCTCAGCGGCGCGCATTTTCGGGCGGTCTGCCCGATGTGCGGTTACAACTTTAACGTCAACGCCAATGTGGATCAGCAGTGGTTGCCGGTGCGCGATCCGGAAACCGGGCAGATTACATCCACCATGGTGCAATTAAACAATGGCGAACTGACCGATCCCAATGCCATTCCCGCCCCGGGTTACTCCATGTGCCCCAATTGCCATTTTGAAATTCCCGCCGATGATCTGCGCGGCAAGCCCATCATCAAACGCATATACAGCACCAACAATTCCTCGGAAACCCTGCATTTTCCCTATACCTATAATGGCGATCGTATTCTCGTAATGAAATATCTCTATTGGTTTTCACCGCCCAAACGCTGGGATGTTGTGGTTTTTCGCGAGCCGATGTTCGGCAAACAGAACTTCATCAAACGGCTTGTTGGATTGCCCGGCAATACCGTGGAAATCGTCAACGGTGATGTATTTATCAACGGCAAGATTGCGCACAAGCCGGTGGACGTTGAAAAAGCCATGCTGCAAGTGGTTTACAACAATGATTTTTACCCCATTGATGCCGGAAAGCAGCGCATCAACGGCAACCGCTGGAGCAATCCCTGGGTGGGCGAGCCGCAAATCAGCGCCGCCGGTAAATGGTTCACCGGCGGGCCGGTTATCCATTTTTCAACCGGTCGGCCCGATGCCGTGGGCCATCTGAATTTTATTCAGCGCAACAGCTACCTGTATAATGACTTGGGCTACAACGCCAATCCATATTGGAATGGCCATCACCTTGTCGGTAATTTGTATCTGCGAACGGTCTGGATTTCCCGCAGTCCAGACTCGGCGGTTCGCATGACAGTTGGCCCGGCGACCAACCGCTTCCGGGTGACATTGGCCCATGACGGGGCATTAAAGCTTTTTCAATTCGATACAGCCAAGAGCGCTTACCAGCCCATAAGCCCGAAGAATATGAGCATCTTTCACGCTCCAACGGCACTGCAACCCGGAAAAGCGTATCGCCTGGCGTTCAGCAATACCCAGCACGAGGCCCGCTTCTGGATCAATGGCCGGTTGATGCTGCAATATGCGGCACCCTGGACACTTACCGACGCGCTGAAAGTTGCGGATATTCGGCGCAGCACCGGTGAACAGGAAACGCCGCGGATTCAGATTGATGTAACCGGCGGCTGCACCCTGCGGCACCTGCTGCTGATGCGCGATATATATTACACCCAGATGAAAATACGCTTCCCCGGTAACAGTTCCATTGATCCAGACGGCACGCTGCCGGGCACCGGCACAATGGGGCACCCGATCACGCTCAAGAAGGGGCAGTATTTTATGCTCGGTGATAATTCCAATGACAGTGAGGATTCACGGGCGTGGTATCGTGTGGAACCGGTGCTGCGCAACATGCACCTGCCGATGGGTGTCGTGCCGCAGCGTTATATTCTGGGCCGGGCCTTCATGGTTTACTGGCCCGCGGGCTTCCGCCCGATGCGTGCGATCAACTGGGCTATCATTCCCAACATCGGCCGCATGCGGTTCATCCGGTAATATCCCCGTGCGGTTCGCGGAACGGGCCGATTTTTTTATCACGATATTCCCGTAACAGCGTGATGACCGCCGGTGGCAATAGCGCGCTTAAATTTTCCAGATCACCGCCCAGGCCGGCAATCTGCCGGATCAGACTGCTGGAGGTAAAACCGAATCGCTCATTGGTCATGATAAATACCGTATCCACGTCCGCCACCGCGCGGTTGGTCAGCGCCAGTTGAAACTCATATTCCAGATCGGTCATGTTCCGCAATCCACGAAGTATGGCAATAGCTCCACGTTTGCGCACCAGTGCTACCGTCAGTCCCTCATAAGCTTCCACGGAGACGGTTGGAAGATCGGCCACGAGAGCGCGAATTAATTCCAGCCGTTGAGCCACGGGAAAGAGTTCGGACTTCTCGGGATTTTTTCCAATGGCCACAATCAGATGGTCGAAAAGTTTGTGGCCCCGGCGGATCACATCGAGGTGTCCGAGGGTCGGCGGGTCAAAGGTGCCTGGAAAAACCGCGATTTTACTGGCTTTTGTCATTATATTTCCTTTCGCATCGAAATTCTTTTTCCAGCCCGGTGAAATTTCGGACTTTCGCCGGGAGCATTATCGGGTCTAATTATCGTCAGAGCCATTGACTTGTCCAAAATTGCCTGTATTTTACCGGCGGTTGGATTGCTCTTAACCGGGGTGCCGGGGGATGTTTCCGCCGCTTGCATGGATCTCGATCTAGGATCGGGGCGGGTGCGGAAAGCCGGCAGTCTCAGGTGGCAGATTATGGAGAACCAGTTATGGTCATGCAGTGTAGTGTAGAAGAATTCGGGTCGGGGCAAACGAGATTGTCCGCGCCGCAGGAAACGCTCGAAACGCTCTTTTCTCCGGTTGAACTTCAAGCCGCCGAAGGCGAGGACGCTCTGGCATCGGCAATCGCCGCGGAACCGGAAGAGCCTTGGACTGATACCGCGCTGGCGCAGGCCAAACGTCGTCGGGATGAAGAAGATGATGATCTCGATGATGACGAAGACGAAGATGACGATCTTGATGATGATGAAGACGAGGATGAGGATGAGGATGAGGATTTTGAAGATGATGACGTGGGCGGTGCCTACGACGATGATGAGCTTGACGATGAAGATGAAGATATCTTCTACGATGAAGATGACGATGATTAACGCCGGCGTAATCGAGCGTTGAAATATTCGCTCCGCTGAAGCACGGAATGTTGATGCTGGATGATATATCGCCATTATCGGACGAGATCCGATCGCTGATTGAATTGGCGGTGCGGGAGGATCTCGGTGATTTGCCGGATGGTGAGAAAAAAGCCGCTCCCCGGCTTGATCGTACCGTGGCGGTGAGCATTCCGCCGGATTTGCTGGCCACCGGACGGATTGTTGCCCGCCGCGAAGGGGTGATTTCCGGTACCGCGCTGATGTCCGAAATTCTCGCGTATTATGATGTCAGGCTGAAAAGCTCAATTCTGATTTCCGATGGCAATATCGCAAAGCAGGGCGCAGTGGTCGCGGAAATCAGCGGTCCGGCGGGCGCTTTGCTTTCCGCTGAGCGCGTGGTGTTAAATTTTCTGGGCCACCTTTCGGGTATCGCCACATTGACCGCACGATATGTGCAGGCGGCCAAGTTGGGCGCGGCCGATGCCGGAAAGCCGGCGATATGTGATACCCGGAAAACCACGCCGGGCTGGCGAACGTTGGAGAAATATGCGGTGCGGTGCGGTGGGGGCGTGAATCATCGCATGGGGCTTTACGACGGAGTTATGCTCAAAGACAATCACCTTGCGGCCTTGCGGCGCAGCGGTGGCGATCATGTATCACTGGCGGATATCACACGAAAAGTCCGGTCACAGTTGCCCGGGCACATTACACTGTGGCTGGAGGTTGATACCCTTGAGCAGTTTCAAGAGGCGCTGCCCGGCGGGGCGGATATTATTTTATTGGATAATATGACACCCCGGCAGATGCGGCAGGCGGTGGTTTGGCGCGATGATCGAAAATCCGGTGTGCCGTTGCTGGAGGCATCAGGTGGTGTAACACTTGAGAACATCGCCACGATTGCCGCAACCGGGGTGGACCGCATCAGTGTCGGAGCGCTGACGCATTCGGCGCCGTCGCTGGATCTGGCCATGGATTTTATTGAACATGCGTGAATTCAATCCCGGAACCGTTGCTGAGGACCGCCAGTTAAGCCGCGACGCAAGGAATGCCGGCATTAAACTCGCCGGCATATTGTTTCACAAGCAAGCCGTTCCATTTGAAGTTCTCATCACGGAAAAAAACTTTCCGCCGGAGATGATATCCGCCGCCGCGGACTACCTCCGTGAGGCCGGTTGCGAATTGGTAACCACAAACGTCGGCATAAAAATGCAGCGATTGTCCTGGCGGCTGATCGCTCCGGTGGTGGGGGAGGTGCTGGCGCAGCAGGGCATGGAACTGGATATTCAGATTTTTGCGCAAACGCCGAGCACCAATGACGAATGTTTCGCTGCCGCCGCGCAGGGTGCCGACCGCCCGATGGCGATTATGGCCGAAGCACAGACCCAAGGCCGGGGGCGGCGTGGTAATCGATGGGAGGCCAAGCCCGGGCAATCGGCGCTGGTATCGCTGTTGTTGCCGGGGCGTGAATTGTCCGTTGAGACATTATCTCTGGCGGCCGGATTGGCCGTTGCGGAAAGTGTTGAAGAACTTACCGGCGGCAACCCCGAACTCAAATGGCCGAACGATGTGCTGATCGATAATCACAAGCTCTCCGGGGTGCTTATTGAAACACGTCCGAATGTTTTAAACCCGATGCTGACCGATTACGTCATCGGCGTTGGCATGAACGTCATGCAGACAAACAAAGACTTTCCAGATTCGCTGGCGGCGCGAGCCACGTCGCTTAACATGATAGGCTCCCGGAAATGGGATGTGCCGGAAGTGATTGCCGTTTTACTTGGAAAACTTTATCTGTGGTGCAATCCATTGGCTCCCGGTGAAGAAATTGTGCCGCTTTGGCTGTCGCGCTGCCGCATGCTGGAAAGGCATATCCGGGTATCGTGCGCGGGGCGTATAATTGAGGGAACCGTTGCGGATATCGATCCGATGGAAGGATTGATTATCCGGGATCACCAGGGCATGAACCACGCCTGTCTGGCTTCGCAAACCACGGTTCTGCGTGATTAATACCGCCGGTTATCTCCGTTGACCACCGGGTCCCGGTTTTCGGTTATGCCGGTCTGGCGATATTGCTGCGGCGTAACACGCAACTCCCGGCGGAACACCACCGCCAGATGCGTGGCGCTGGAAAATCCCGCCGCGTACGCAATGCGTTTAATGGGCAAACGCGTTTCCCGCAGCATCCGCTGGGCTCGGGCCAATCGGCATTGGGTTAATTCCTCCAGCACATTACGACCCCGCACGGATAGAAAATGCCGGGCCAGCGTTCGGCGCTGGATGCCGAGTTGCCGGGCAATATCCGCAACCGACAGATTCCGATGGCTCTGGTTCCAGATCAGATGCAGTCCGGCGTTGACAATGGCATCCTGGGTCGGTGTGAGTTTCTGTGATGCTGGGCTTTGTGATTTGTCACGGCGGATCGGCAGGCTCTCTGCCAGCGCCAGTGTCAGTGTGCCCAGTGTCAGCAAAGCCATGTGTCGCGGCGAGCCACCGGAATTATTTCTGGTCAATTCGATAATAGCGCCCATGCTTCTGGCCAGTTTACCCGGGTTGCCAACGCGGCGCACCATATTGTCCTGCGCGATCAGGCCCGTGGTCTGCCAGATATGGGGGATCTGG